>JAAYNH010000101.1 GCA_012520945.1 Treponema sp.
AGATGCCTGAGTAACTGTCATATCCAGTACTTCGGCAATATTTTTTCCTTTGTATTTCAGTTCCAATACCTCAGAATGATACCGTTTTCCTTCACATTCGTCACAAATGGTTTTTACCGAATCCAAAAAGTGAAGTTCAAAAGTTAAAACCCCTTGTCCGTTGCATTTTGGGCAAGCTCCTTTTGAATTGAAGCTGAATAATGAGGCTTTGGAATTGGTTGCAGAAGCAAATTCTTTTCGTATTAAATCAAAAACACCAATAAATGTTGCTGCATTTGCTCTTGATGATTTTCCAATGGGAGATTGGTCTATAACAATTGCATCGGGATGTTGTTTTGCAAAGCACTCATGTATCAAGCTACTTTTGCCACTCCCTGCAACTCCGGTAACACAAGTTAATACTCCTTTTGGAATTTTAACCGACACATTTTTCAAGTTATTGGCGGTAGCGTTTTTGATTTCAAAAAAAGAAGTTCCCTGTTTTCGCTTATAGGACGGTTTGTCTTTTTTTAGAAGATATTCACCTGTGATGCTCTCGGTATTTTGTAATCCATCGGGGTCACCGTTATATACCACATTCCCTCCATATTTACCTGCTTTTGGACCAATATCTACTATCCATTCAGCAGCCCGGATAATATCAGGGTCGTGTTCTACCACAAAAACAGAATTCCCTTTTTCTTTTAACCGAAATAAGATATTCATTAGGTTCTCTGTATCTCGGGGATGCAAACCGATAGAAGGTTCATCGAGAACGTAAAGCATGTCCACCAGGTTGCAGTCCATTTGTTTACTCATTTTTACCCGTTGTGACTCACCTCCTGAAAGTGTACTTACAGAACGTTCAAGTGACAAATAGCCCACGCCAATTTCAACAAGCTGTTGAAGTAAAAATTGTGCTTTCCGCAAAATTGGTTTCGAAATTTCGTCATTTATATTCAGTAAAAATGGAAGAACATCAACCAGTTCTAAACGGCATACATCAGAAATGGTAAGCCCGTTTAGTTTAACATTTCTTGCTCGTTCATTTAATCGGGTGCCGCCACATTGTTCGCATGGTTGATAATTAAAATATTTAGTGTATGCATTCTTGTCTTTTTCGGCTGTTTCATCATCAGCCCTTGTGGTGACAGCCTTTTCAAGTTTACGGGCAATTCCTTCAAAGTTCCGGTTGTAGGTTAATTTCTCTTTTGCATTCTTTATCTGAAAAGGTTCAGAAAACAATAACAATTTCAATTCGTCTTCTGAAAACTCTTTTAGCGGTTTTTCTGAATCTACAACATCTAAACTGATTAACTCTTTCCAGAGGAAACCTCCGACTTTATAATGTGGATGCGATATAGCACCTTCACGAATTGATTTCTCTTTGTCGAGGAACAAATCAAGGTCAATCTTAATTTGTTTTCCTAATCCGTTGCAATACGGGCACATGCCCTCGGGATGGTTAAAAGAAAAATAAAACGAAGGACCAATAAAAGGTTTGCCAATACGTGAAAAAAGCAACCGTAGATAGGTGTTTATTTCCGTTGCTGTTCCCACTGTGCTACGCAGGTTATTCCCCATTCGCTTTTGGTCAATAACAATGGCGGTTGACAAATTGAAAATATCGTCCACATCAGGACGAGACAATCTAGGCATTCTAGTGCGGGCAAATGTTGAAAATGTCTCTACCAATTGTCTCTGCGCTTCTGTATAAATTGTATCAAAAAGTAAAGACGATTTCCCGGAGCCTGAAACACCTGTAAATACTACCAATTTGTGTTTTGGAATCTCAATATCGATGTTTTTGAGATTGTTTGTATGTGCGTTTTTAATTATTATTTTGTCTCTGTTCATAAACTTAAACCTTTATTTTATTTGCACTTGACAATGCAAAAGTAATTGAAACAATAGAAGTTATAGCAAATATTAATAACCCTATGTAGAAAAAGCTAGCAGAAGAAGTTCCACCAAGCAAGTACCTGTTTCCTTCAAGAATATAAGTTACCGGATTTCCCCATGAAACAGTCAGCAACCAATTGGCAGTTATTAACTCTCTGGGTAAAAATGTTGTGCTTAAAAAAAGTAAAGGAAAAACTGCATTGGTTACTATTGCTACACTTTGATGCTGGCCTTCCATTGAACCAATTCCGCCAATTCCGGCATTATATACTAACAAGAAAAACAAACTCATGCCGAAACCCATTATGGGAGCTGAAGGATTCTTTATTAATTTGATTATACCTCTTTCAATCAATAAAATATTTGCTGTATTCATAGTTTTGTCCTTTTTAATTTTTTGTAGATTCTTGATTCGATAGTGATTTTATATAATGCAGATAACTGTCATCAAGAGACAACTCGCCCGTGGAATTTACCATTTTCTTAAAATCAATGATAGTTCCAGAATACTGAATTAGACCATCGACAATGAGAGCCATTTCAGTAGCATGTTTATCTGCTTCATCGAGGTATTGCGTTGTAAGAAAAACAGTTACCGTCTCTCTACTATTCATCTGTGTAATAACTTCCCAAAAGTTAGCTCGTGCTAAGGGGTCCATACCAACTGTTGGCTCGTCGAGAAACAAAATACGAGGACGATGAACAAGAGCCAGGGCACAATGAAGCCTGCGTTTATTTCCACCCGATAAAGCACTTGCCTTCTTATTTCTCTCTTTTTCGAGTTCAAATAATTGAATTAATTCATTTGCACGTTTAGTAGCCTCTGGTTTATTCATGCCAAACAACCTGCCTTGAAAGACAAGTAAATTTTTAACTTTTTCTGTAGGGTCAATCTCATTGTCCTGTGATGCAACACCAATAATTTTCTGAATTTTTGATTGGTTTATTTCAGGATTGATTCCCGAAATACTGAAATCGCCTGAATCCTTGTTAATCAACGTGGTCAGAATTTTTACAAGTGTAGATTTTCCGGCACCGTTTGGGCCGAGTAGCGTAAAAAACTGCCCCTTCTTTATTTCGAGGCTAATCCCTTTAAGGGCTTCTGTACCATTGGGGTATTTTTTGAAAAGCTCGTGAACCTGAATTTCTGCTGTCATAATAAAATCCTTTAAAATTATTCAGCAAAAATAAGCTCAAGGTATAGAGGTAAAATTGTAAAAAACAGACAAAATGAAAGTATTAAAAAACTAACAGGAATCGGTATTTATATTAAAATCAGGGTATTTTGTAGAAAACTCTTTTGGCGTGTAACCTGTGTATGATTTGAAATCATGAATAAAGTGCGATTGGTCGAAATAACCATTTTTATAAGCGAGTTCAGTCAAACTAAGTTCATTAACGCAACTAAAATCATGCAGCACTTCCTGAAAACGTATTAGCTTTATAAGCTGTTTAGTAGTTTTGCCAAGATATTTTGCAAACTTGCGTTCTAATGTTTTCGGTGAAGTATATAAGCAATCTGATAAATACTTAGCGTTTGTTTGGCCCTTGCAGTTTTTAACTATTTCAACACCTTTTTGAATTAACAAACCATCATGTGAAGGAATTGGAGAATAACGTCTGATTAGGAAATTTTCAATAACAGTTACTTTTTCTCTTATTGTGTCTTTTAAATATAGCAATTCTTCAATTTGCCTTATTTCAGAGTTAAATATGTCTGTCAAATCTACACTTAGGTTTTCAATTTCTGAAAGCGGAAAATTGAAAAAATGGCAGGCACCGGTCGGTTGGAAACTAATAAATACAACCCCTGTTTCTCCGGCAGTTGAAACATCAGAATAATTATCAATCAACCCACTAATTATCGACCTTGGTTGTTTAATAACAGAATCGTTCGAATGAAATACAACAAATGGATTTTTATAATGAAACATTAATTGAATATTTTCAGTAGGTATAACCCTTTCCATAACATCTGCATCATAGATATCCGATTCCATAAAGCAGTAATTCTTTATGTGGTTTTTTAAGAAACCGGAAGGTTGTACTATCTGAAATTTCATACTATTTCTTTGTTACAAAAATAATTACTTCTGTCTAAAAGTGCGTCAGCAAAATTACACTCTTTGACAAAGGTTTGATTGGAGCGTTGGCTCGTGGGGCTTTGGCAATGTGTGCAATGTGTGAGGGGTTTCTTTTTCTTTTTTTGTGGGGGGAAGAAAAAAACAAAATAAATTTCCATCAAATTTGCACTGTCCTGTCAAAAAGCTAAGTCCTTTCTTTCGTTATTATTTATCACTATTGTATCTGTCTGCTCGGCTGTCTTTTTACACTTGCTGCCAACGTGTTATTTACGTAATAGACCTTCATTAAAATTAGACTATTCCTCGCCATGGCCTTGTCCAAGCAAGCTTGTCCAATGCTCATTTGGCTTAACGGAATAGTTCATAAAACATACCCGAATC
>JAAYNH010000102.1 GCA_012520945.1 Treponema sp.
ATACAATAATAAAAAGCCCACCAAAAACGGAATAATATGGATAAATTTTTCAAAAATACGCAAGGCACGTTGCACTCTCACTCCGCTATCGCTCCGTTCGGCTCGCCTAACACAGTATATGCGGTTCACTCGTTGCACTTCGCTCTCCCATATTTTGTTCCGCTACGCTCCACAAAACATCGCATATACTGAAACGTTAGGCGAAATCATCTCAATTTATAATATAAATTCAATGCTATGAAAAAAATGTTTTGGCTATCTTTGCCCGTTCTAATATGTTTATTTCTAACAGGATGCAACAATTTTAGTGATAATACCAATACAGAAATCCAAGAATTATCAGAAGATAAAAATGGAAATTTTATTCTGTACGTCAGTAATCAAAGTTTTGCAATCAATCCTATTGATATTAAAATCTATATTGATGATATGATCGCAGTAAACGAAGACTTTGATGTGGGTATTCAGCACACTTGGAAACCATTTCAATTCAATTTACCAACAGGCACACATAAAATAAAAATTGAATCAGTAATAGGAAATTCAATACTAGAGAAAAATTTTGATATTATTGATAATAAACATTGGGCATTAGCTCAATATTGGTATTATCCCGAAAACTCAGGTGATGAGGGTCTTGCACCAAAACATTTTAGCTTTGATATCAAAAACGAACCATATTACTTTAAATAAGGATTTGAGATGACATCGCCTAACAGCTGATATCTGTTCGCTTCGCACATCCCGACCATATTGAATTAATTTTTAATGGAATGGTCTGGACGTCAGATATCAGCAAACGTTGTACAAAATGGTTTTGGAACACTATAATTAAAAAAGCAATTTTTATTTTTTAAGGAAAACAATATGGCACTTTATAACTTACAGAATCAAAAGTTACAAATCATCAAAGAAGATTCTTTTAAATTAGAAAAAGATATTCAAGCAATAACAGAAAAAAACCTTGAATATATTTTTGGACTAAAATTTATAAAATCAGAATTTTCACTGAATAATCTTAGGATTGATAGTTTGGCTTTTGATAATGATAGTAAGAGCTTTGTAATCATTGAATATAAAAGAGACAAAAATTTCAGTGTCATTGATCAAGGGTATGCTTATCTTTCTTTGATGCTAAATAATAAGGCTGATTTTATTTTGGAATACAATGAAAGCACAAATACGAATCTAAAAAGAGATGATGTAGATTGGTCTCAATCAAAAGTAATGTTTGTATCACCAGCATTTTCTAAATATCAACAACAAGCAATAAATTTTAGAGATTTACCTATTGAATTATGGGAAATTACAAAATATCAAGATAATTTAATTCAATATAGCAGATTAAAATCTCCTGAAACTTCTGAGTCAATAAATAAAATCAGCAAATCAAGTGAAATTGTTGATAAGGTTACTGAAGAAGTAAAGGTTTATACAGAAGAAGATCACTTAAAATCTGCTGATGAAGAAATTTTGTCTCTTTATGAAGAATTTAAAAACCAAATTTTAAATTTAGATGATAAAATTGAAGTTGTGCCAAAGAAGAAATATATTGCTTTTAAATCGTCTTCTAATTTTATTGATGTTTTACCACAAAAAGGGAAAATTAAATTTTGGTTAAATATTCCAAAAGGAGAACTGAATGATCCATATAATATAAGTAGAGATGTTTCTGAAATAGGTCATTGGGGAAATGGTGATTATGAATTTAGTTTAAATTCTTCATCTGATTTTATAAATTTAATGCCTTTGATAAAACAAAGTTATGAAAGGAATAAATAAAAATTGCTTTTAAAAAAGGAAGTTCCAAAACCACTCAAGCCCTTCGGATCGTACAACAGCTGATATCTGCAAGGGCTAAAGCCACATTTTGCCACACTAAATTGATTTTTAAAGGAAGTGGCAAAACGTCAGATATCAGCGAACGTTGTCGGAAAAATTCAAAATAAATCAAAAAAGTGACATTAATGCCACTTTATATTTCTAAGACAAACAAAAACTATTTTTTCATCAATTTCTGTAAAACAAACACATACGCTGCCACCCAAATAATAGCATAAATCCACCATTTAACAGTCACTA
>JAAYNH010000103.1 GCA_012520945.1 Treponema sp.
AGTATCGTACTTACTGCTACTAAAACAAAAATAACCTTCTTCATAAAATCCTCCTCGATTTTATTTTTTTAATGTTACCAGACTTTTCTTATTACCAATAAGCGGCTCAGTGAGCCGTCCGTATAACATCTCGCTTAACCTGCATTTGCGGCTTGTCCGCAATATCAGGTTGAAGCGGGTGTTATGCTTTATTCTTCATAACAATTAGGACTTGTCTTACTTGTAAATACTTTATGCTACCGAATCAATTTTTGACAAAGCCTCTTCTGATTGTTCAATCTGATGAATTATAGCTTCTTCATTGATTTTATTAAGCTCATCGTCATTTTCTGTTTTCTCCACAAGTTGAACCTTACACATTTCATATAATAAACCAACAAGAAGAATAGTATTTTTAGTAATTTGCTTCTGCTCATCTGAAAATTTATTGTAATCAACCTTTTTTGAAAACAAGCGCATCAAAAAGAATTTTTTCTTTTCCTGTTCTTCAATAATAGCTTCCAGTCTTATAAGATGATTCATATAAAGATTATTTATTTTAAATAAAGCAGAATGAAAAGATTTTGCAATGTTTTTTAGCTTGTCAAGATAATCACAAATGGAATTTATTTTTTTTTCATTTTCCATCATTTGACTCCAAGCTTTATCAGCTTTATCTGAAACACTTGAACCTGCAACACTAAATATTATTCCACCAATTAGCAGTCCTACACCTAAAGTTGCACCGCCTAAAACAGCCGTTCCTAATGCTATTCCTCCACCACCGGCAGCTAATGAACCACCACCCAAGGCAGCAAGAGTTGCGTTTGTTGCGGCAGCCCCACTGAGTGCAGAGATTGCGGTTCCTGTGGAAGCTGTTCCCAATGCCATAACAGCGGCAGTCGTTCCTCCTGCAGCCGCAAAGCCACTCGCTGTACCAAGAGCTGCTCCTCCAAGTCCTGCAAGCAGAACACTTGCACCAACAGCGGCATCTTTTACTTCCTGAGGAGTAAAAACTGACAGCATTACATTATCTTTTTTTATTTCAGCAAAACTAGGGGGATTTTTAATTTTTTCAAACGCAACAGAGAATCTTTCAAAAGTAGAAATAATTTCCATTTCATACTTTCCCAATTTATCCATCATCTGCATAGTGATTTTATTAGAATTTTCAAGACAGGCAACATTCTGTTCATTTCTTCGTTGTGCAGATTTTACAGAATCACTGGCTTCTTTCATTTTGATTCCACCATGAATTCCGGCACCGACACCCATAGCTCCGGCAATAGCAGCTCCAATTCCAATAATTAACGGTAAAGGCATTATTTTCCCTCCTGAATAAATTTCATAAGTTTCGTAGAAATTTTTGTGTATTCTTTAAGCAGCTCAAGACTATCCTGCAAAGAATCCTTTGAAAGTCCAAATATTTTTACAAAAGAGTGTATTAAAGATTTTTCATATTCTGCAAAATCTCCATCGGAGTTTGCACACGCAAGTAATTCAACCAAAAAAATGCGTTTAACAGAATCATTTGAATTCTTTCCGATTTTTTCCGCTAACGGCATTGGGTCTACTTTTTCATCCAAAGTATAGCATTCAATTCCCATTTCACGAGAATATTCAGCAATAAACGATTTTTCGCTATCTTCCAATTTCCCATCCGCTTGAATAAGCGAGATAGCAAGTTTTAGAAAAATTGACTTTTCTTCATCGTTCAAAAGATTTAAGAACATTTTGTTCCTCCTGTTTATATTTATTCTTGAGTGCTTTGCACCCTTGATAATTCAATTCATAAAAACTTTCCAAACTTATTTCAGAAGAAAATATATTCTTCCAGCTTTCATCAACACGGCACAATAAAGGTCTATGCTCATATATTGAGCATAGATTATCTTTTAAGAATTTACAAACTCCATCGCCCCTATCCAAATTTTTATATAATTCATTGTCGCCTATATGCGAACAACATAGTCCGCATTTATCACATTCAAACATTAAGCAAACGATAGAACAGACTTACTGTCATTCATAAAAGAATCAAAATCTGCATAGCCGTTCCATGACAAATTCAGATTCAGTTTTTTATAAATTGAATGAAGACAAGCATTCGTTTCTTCAGAAGTTTTACAAATCGACAACTGCTCTGCGGCAAGCGAGAAAGATTCTTCTTGTTTTTTTAGCAAATCAAAATCAATTTTCATCAACTCCGATAGATAACGGTCAAGAAGTTCACCTTGCCGTTTTAAGGCTACATTAAAATTATTGATATCTGGTAGACTATTTAGTTTTTTTATAGCTTTTTTGATAAATTCATTATGGTCAAGCAAATATAAAAAAGAACAGCTCATAATACCTGTAACCAATATATTGCAGAAAGTAGGCACTATATCTGAAACAATTGGAATCCCACCAAGAGATGTTTTTCTTAAAAGCTCGCTCACCATTGCTCCAGCCACAACGCTTGCTCCGGTCGCTAAAACTTTTGCAGCAGCAACAAACCTATCTCCTAACGCATAGCAATCCGGATTTATAAAAAGAATTTTAGCAGCTTGCGAAAGAGAGGCAAATGACTCTCGAATAATTTTTATTATATTTTTTGCTGTTGTAAAAAATATATTTGCAAGTGTTATTACAAGGGAAGAAAGAATTCCTGAAATAGCTCCTTCAATAAATTTATCCCATACCTCGCGAAATTTTTTCTTTGCGTTTTGTAAGCCTTTTTTTACAGCTTTTGCGATAGCTTCAAAAAGAGCTTTTCCATCTTTTTTACATTCTATAATAGCATCTTTTACAGTAAACCAAATTTCTGTAAACACTAATCCAAGAGCCTGTCTTACTCCCATTGATATTCCGAGCTTTGCGGCAGCAGTACCTGTATCTTTCCAGAATTTCCCACTTGTATAATACACTCTGTTTATTTTTGCATCATACGCTTTTTTCGCTTTATTGTAGCGGTCAAGCATGTTTTTCTTGGTTAATTCATCAAGTTCCGGATGAGCAGCAATATAATCAGGTATTTCACCTGCATTCATTGATTTATTCAGTTTTTCATTTGTCCATGCAAAATTATCTTTTGAATTTGCAAGGTCTTTTCCATCAATTCCGGCAAGAACTCTACCGGGATCATCATGAATCGATTTTGCCGAAATAATATGATCAAGATTTGCATTTTTATCTGTCGGGGCATTTTTACTCTTCCCTAAGAATCCAAGATTTTTTTTACCTGTATATTCGTCGGTAAAATCTTTGCTTCCATTTTCAAAATATTCCTGTCTTTTTTCATGCTTTACTTGTGAAAATCTTGGATCTTTATGATAATCAGCTCCATCGTATTGCCCTCTGTTGGTATAATCAGAGGCATTATCCTGATTTTTATATGTCATATTGGAATCTTTACCAATTTTACGAACATTATTGATTGTATCAACATCACCGCCATGCCTATCCTGTATTAGAAAATCTAAGCCAAAAGAGGTTGCTAATGCTTGTACGACAACTCTTTCGTACTGATTAAAAATACTTTCATAAGAATCCTCTATTGGTTCATCGCCTAAATCGACTTTACTTATAAATGTGCAAAAAGCAGTATTGTTTTTAATCATAAACTTTTTCCTCCTAAATAGCCACGCGAAGCGTGTAAGCATAACATTTGCTTAACTTGCAATTACGAAGTAATTGTCAAGTTGAAGCAGTTGTTCGATGTCTTATTTATTATGAAAATCTTTAATTATTGGTTAAAGCTTTTGTATCACAAAATCAACAATTTTTTTATGCCGGATATCTATTTTCTCCTTATTCCAAATTACTTCGTCCTTAGTGAGCTCTTGTATTTCTCTTTGTTGTGCTAAATATGTATAGGTAGCCCTCTTTTCTAAAAATGGCCTATTTCCTATTGAACAGTTATGTGACTTTGAAATCAATAAATAATTCCCAAGACAATCAATATATTGATTAACAAACTCTTCGTCATATTTATCATAACCAGTTTCGGGATTTTCTGTCTGTGGTGCAATATGTTCCAACTCAGGGCTAACTATTTTTTCGAACCGAGTCGGCGAGTAACCGCTTTTGCCTTGCCCTTCTAGATAATTCTCGTATTTCCAGAGTATGTACTTTGCCGTTGAATGGTTGATAGCACCATGGATCAAATGTTCTAGTTCTTTATTACTCCAATAAGACCACCACCAATCCTTTGTTGTTTTAAGAAATTCAATTCTAT
>JAAYNH010000104.1 GCA_012520945.1 Treponema sp.
ATATCCAAACCGAATGCTTTTAATCCGGTATCTTTTGCAGCTGATAAAAATGCTCCATATGCACAACCAATGTCTAATATATTTTTAATTTTTTTATTTTTATCAATATTATAAATATTTTTAAGTCGACGCTTACCTTGAAGTTTTATTGAAGCAAAATCTTCAAGATATGTTTTACCATATTGATTTAAATATTCTCGAAAAAAATAATTTTTTTCATATTTTTTTTCAGCTTGCATATTCCATGAAACATAAAGGATACCGCACTTTTGACAACGTCTAATAGTTTTATTCGGCGTTCTTGAAATAACTTTGTCAGGAAATTCTTTTTTTACACAATGGTCGTTTAATGGACATTTATATTTTGTCCCGGTAGATAATGTATTCAAATACATTGCTAAAATGCTTGAATCATCAAACATTGCCGACAACTGTTCATTTGAAACATAAAGTTTTTTAGAATTTTTAATATTTTGTTTAACAAAAAATTCATTTAAGTTTTTTTTGCCGATAAATGCAAAACCATATTTTTTTGCTAATTTTTTATGCAATTTACTTGTTTCTAATAAAATTACAGCACAACCTGCCGCCACAGCCTCAAAAGCAGTAAAGCCGTAATGTGTCATTACTAAATCATACTTATAAAGTTCTTCTCTTAAATCCGGAATTGGTTTAACTAACTGCGTTACTTGCAAACCGGCTTTTTCGCATGCAAGGGCGGCAATTTTTGATAAAGAAGCCGGATCCTCTCCTCCAAGTGCAATTAACACTGATTTAATCGGTGATTTTTCAGCAGTTTTCAGTTTACGATTTTTTGGGAGCTCAATAAATGCAGGATTTGTGTAATTTGCTTTTCGTGTATTTTTTAATGATGGAATAATATCAAGTAAAAAATCACAATAATCTGTATATTCACTTCCTTCGTCAATTGCAATTAAAGATGTTTTTTCTGAAAATTTTATAGCTTCTTCTTTTGTTAATTTAAAATAATCCGTAATATAAATTGAATATTTATCATTTTTCGGTAAATCATTAATAATTGTTAATTTACTGCCACTTTCTTTAATCAAATCAACAACTTCGCTCATCACATTTTCTTTTGGAACATAAATATGTGCTCCTGAAATTTTTGCTAAAGCACTACAACGTCTAAAATGTCCTGTACCTCTGCCCTTTTTTACAGACGGAATTAATAACAAAGGAGTATTTACCATAGGAGAACTTAACGCTTCTATTATATATTTTGCCTCATATGGATTTTCCAAATATGAATATTTATTTTGTAAAAATCTGACAATACGCGTTGCTTTCAAATAATCTTCATACGTGTCAACGGTTGTTCTATAAATAGGATATTCATATTTTGCACTAGATGGTTCAAATACAACTTTATATTCATCTTTATACTGATAAATGGCAGGCCCAACATGTTCCCTTTCTGTCATGTCTGTTATTTTTTCATTTGCTTTTAATAATGCACTTGCTTTAAAAACTTCAATCCCGGAACCATGCGGCAAACCGGTGAATGTAAAATAATCACAATCATATTTTCTAAAAGCATTTAGGCTTTCAACTGCAGCTTCATAAAATAAAAAAGGATTATCTCCTGTTGCTCTTACGACTGTGTCTGCGTTTGTTAATTTAATTACATCACAAAATCTTTGTAAAACATTTTCTTCAGAACCGGCATAAACATTCCAACCACAAGCCGAAGCAATAGGTCTCAATTCATTGCTTGAATTTTTATCCGTAGCAAGATAATAATAATCGGCTTCAATCTTTCTCATTGCTTCGAATGTCCAAGTAATCATCGGCTTGCCATCTAAAGGCAATAATGCTTTTTGAGGTAATCTTGTTGAATTTAATCTGCATTGAATAATTACAACAGTCATTTTTCGGTCTCCCACATTTTAATAAAAGTTTTTAAATCATATTTATATCTATATTTATTTTTTTGAACCCATTTTCTTGCTTCCTTAAAATCTTGAATGCTTTCAAAAAAATTTTTTCCTGTTGAAAACGAATATGAAAATATTTTTTTTATGGGAATATATGCATAATCTGTTTTAACACATGGTGCAATATTTTTTAAAAAAAACTGCAAGTATGATTCATCAACTGTTGAATCTTCTACAGGAATTTTTCCTTGATAATACAAACGAATTGCAGGCATAATTGTGCAAGTCTCACCCCAAAGCCAAGAACGAAAAAAGAAATCCAAGTTTTGCCAATATTCACTTTTAATAGTATAATCAAATCCGCCACAGCGGATAAATTTTTGAACGTTATATATTCCAATAAAATCAAATGGATAAAGTGTTTTTGCATTATCATGGAGAGAAACTGAATGACTGAATTGTAATTTCTTTTTTTCAATGTACGCAGATACTTGCAATGGCAAGGTATGAAAATCCTCTGTCATCAAATGAGGTACTATACATAAATTTTCTTTATTTTTAATATTTTCTAAAATTAACGGACTGATTACATTTTTTGTAATTTTTAAATTATCTGAAATAATAAAAACATAATCTGTTACTACTTCATTCATTGCTATATTAATCAACTGACCCTTTGTAGCTTTTTCTTGTGGAATAAAAAATTTCACCATTGGAAAACGTTTTGCACATTCATCAAGTGTATAATTTTCACCATAATTTTCCATTGAAATTATATTTTTAAAACCTGCATTTATTAAATTTTCCAACGCCGGTTCACGAAAATAATTTCCTCCTGAATTTAACAAAATTACAGACATATCAAGTGTAGCATCCGTACTTTCTTCCGTTCCTCCAAAAACCGTGCAGTTAATTTGATTTTCATTAAAAATTGAAGGTATAGTATTCATCACAATTCCTACATCTTTCATTTTCTTTTACATCGAAAAATATATTTTTTTCAAAAATATCATTCAAATTTTCACTGAAAGCGTCCCCAATAATTTCACTTTCTACA
Organism: Treponema sp.; assembly: GCA_012520945.1. Taxonomy (GTDB): domain Bacteria; phylum Spirochaetota; class Spirochaetia; order Treponematales; family Treponemataceae; genus JAAYNH01. Next base: position 2,956 of record JAAYNH010000104.1, read on the forward strand.
CATTCTTTGCATTTAGTTACCTTTCCATTTGCTAAAATATGCATTTCTCGACGTAACTGCCAACATGGATTTCTCACAATCGGGCTTAAATCTGCAACTTTTCTATTTGGCAAAAGCCCACAATAATTATCATATTTTTGCACAATCAAATTACCGTCATTTTGGCTTTTCCAATATCTGTAAAAACTTTCCAGCTCTTCTTCATTTTCATTCATTCTCATAAACTGTGGATAAACTTTATTGCCAAAATGTTTTTTCAAAACTTCATAAGCTTCCGTGGCTTTTGCCAGCGTCATTTGTGTTTCATCACAATTTACTTTTTTATACATCTGTTCGGAAACTGCGTCAAGACATACAAGCCAATAAATTTTTTCCATACTAATGTTTTTTAAGTCCGTTGAGTTTGTTAAATTATTTACTGCTTGTGCTATTTCACTTACCATTTTATCTGTAATATTTTTTCCAGAGGTTTCAATTAAAACACTTAAATGAGGTTTTGCCAAAACGGTTTTTACAAAATCTACAAATTCTTCATGTTCTGTTGCTTCACACATATAACTTATATTAATTACAGCTTCTTGAGAATAATCTGCAATTTTTTCAATCAATGTCTTAAAATCTTTTAGCGACATTTTTATATTTGATAACTGACTTGAAGTTTCCGGTAAATAAATTGTTTTACGATTTTTTCCAATAATTTGAATATTATAATATGCAGGAAGAATACGCAAACATCTTTCGCTTTTTTCTGCAATTTTACATATTTCAATCGGATTAATTTCTTGAGCATTTTTTTTATATTCATCAAAAGCTCGCTTACATAAAAGTGCATTATGCTTTGAATTGCACGCAAAATTAAATCGCAAATATCTGTAATCATGATCGGAAATCAATGTTTCAATATCAAAACTGTTAATATCGGTTTTTAATGTCTCAAAAATTGCCTGTCGTGTCAACAGTTTATCATAAATATTTTTATCGGAACAAACTGAAAATAAAATATTTGGTAAATCACGACAAAAAATTTCAGGTACTATTCCTGCCGGATATCCGTCTGCAAAACAATATTCCGAATAATATTTTGTATGCATTTTATACAATTCTTCTGTTAGATTTTTATCATAAAATGGAGAATCTGCAAATGCATAAATTATATTGTCAAAACCTTCCGAAACGGATTTTAATTCTAAAAATAATTTTTCAATATTCCAATTTTCGAATTTATCAGTAATAAATTTTAAGTCTCTAAACTCAATATCGTTAAAACTTTCATTTTTGAGCAATGTTTCGGTTTTTTCATCACAAAAATATACAATTTCACTACAAAAAAATAAAGATTTTGCCCATTCAAAACTCATTTTAACGGCACATTTTGAGTCAAATAATTTTTCAAAAGCATATTTACTTAAATTTACGGCATTAAATACAACTATGTTTTTCATACTATACATTATCGGTTTGAAAATACATAAAATTAAGGAAAACATAAACCTTCAATTACAAAATTTTTTAATTTTATGCTATAATTTGCATATGGAAAATATCTTTACTCAAACATTTCAGAACGAAGTTTTTACGGTCACACAATTAACTTTAATCATTAAAGATATGATTGAAGGTAATTTTTCTGTAATAAATTTAGAAGGCGAAATTTCAAATTATCGACCTGCAAGTTCCGGTCATATATATTTTTCTCTCAAAGATGATAAATCAACTATTTCGGCAGTCATGTTCAAAAATGTAGTAAGCAAATTAAATTTTATGCCCCATAATGGTAGTTTAGTTCGTGTAAAAGGCAAATTATCCATATATGAAGAACGCGGAATTTATCAAATTATTGTTTCCTCCATGGAAAATGCCGGCACAGGTGCCATTTTACAAATGTTGGAAATGCGAAAACAACAATTCGCCTCCGAAGGACTGTTCGATTCATCGCGTAAAAAGCCCATTCCTTTCTTCCCAAGAAAAATTGGTGTTGTTACATCCAGCACAGGAGCTGCCTTACAAGATATTTTACAAATACGCTCCCGACGCAATAATAAAAATGATATAATAATTTTTCCGTGTTTAGTACAAGGTACTGAAGCCGGAGTTGCCATAGCAAAGCAAATTCAAGTTGCAAATACATATAATATGTGTGATGTTTTAATTGTTGGACGCGGTGGTGGTTCTTTGGAAGATTTATTGCCATTTTCTGAAGAATGTGTTGTTCGTGCCATTGCCGCTTCTAATATTCCTGTTATTAGTGCAGTTGGGCACGAAATTGACTGGGCATTAAGTGACTTTGTTGCCGATATGCGTGCTCCAACTCCATCAGCTGCTGCAGAACTTTGCACACCGCTTTTGCATGAAATATTTGCGACTATATCCGAAACAAAAAATTCACTTGAACACACAATTATACAAAAGTTAGAAAAGATGCGTTTGCTTGTTAAATCTTTTTCGGCGGAAAATCTTGAATTACGTTTTCGAAACATTGAACAACCACTTTTGAGTCGCTTTGATGATGCAAAAGAAATTTTACTGCTTGCACTAAAAGATAAATCCGCCGAAACGCGAAAACGAATTGAAATTGCAACACTTTCACTTAATATTGGAAATCCTACAAGCATTTTGGCTCGCGGTTACAGTATGGTACGTGATAAAAATAGCGGAAAAATTATCCGTAGCTCAAAAGACACATCTAGTGGCAGACAAATTGAAATTATTCCTGCAGAAGGAAAAATCACTGCAACTGTAAATTAACGCTTTAAAAAAAAAATTTGTACAAATATAATATACTTGCGAAAAATAGTTTTTAAGATTATTATAATGCTATGGAAAATTTTGAACAAAAATTAATACGCCTTGAAGAGTTAGGAGATGCAATAAAGAAAAACGATGTATCTCTTGAAGATGCATTAAAAATTTTTGAAGAAGGCATAAAACTTGCTAAAAGCATGGAAAAAGAGTTAGACAAAATTGAAGGCAAAATTCAAATTTTAATGAATCAACCTATTATGAACGATGATAAGCCTGAACTTTCTCTTTTTTCCAATATTGAATAATTGTTTGTTATGTATTTTTTTTACTCATAAGGAAAGATGATGAAAAAAGTTGTAATATTATCAGCTGAAGTTGCTAGAAAAATTGCTGCCGGCGAAGTTATTGACAGACCAAATGCAGTTGTTCGTGAACTTTTGGACAACGCAGTTGATTCCGGTGCAACATCAATTACATGCGAAATTTCAGGTGGTGGCATTGATAAAATACGCATAATTGATAACGGTAGTGGCATGACTAAAGATGATTTACAACTGTGTTGCGAACCTCATGCTACAAGCAAAATTTCTACAGAGGCAGATTTACTTACATTAAATACTTTAGGATTTCGCGGTGAAGCATTGACATCAATTGCCGCTGTTAGCCGCTTAACAATTCAAACTGCTGATTTAGAAAGTGGCTATTCGTGGATTTTAGAAAATTCAATCACAGAAAAAAATATTAAACAGGGTAATTTAGCAAAAGGTACAATAGTTGAATCTTGTGGAATTTTTGAAAACTTCCCTGCCCGCCGACAATTTTTAAAGCGTCCTGCAAGTGAGCTTGCCATGTGTCGCCAAACTTTTATAGAAAAGGCATTACCAAGAAATGACATTGCCTTTAGGTTTATTGTTGATGATAAAATACGTCATGATTTACCTATAACAAAAAATAAAGCACAACGCGTAGTTGATGCTTTGGAACTTCAAGAAAATGTTGAGCTATTTTATGAATTGACAGGAAAGGATGCAGATAATTGGAATTATAGTTTAATAATAGGTGAAAGTGGCGTAAATAGAAAGGACAAAAAAAATATATATATTTTTGTAAATGGAAGAAAAATTAATGAATATGCTCTTGTACAGGCTATAGAATACGGAGCTGAAGGATTTTTTCCAAACGGCACTCACCCCGTTGCTTGTCTTTTTTTAAATGTAAAATCAAGTCTTGTCGATTTTAACATTCATCCGGCAAAACGCGAAGCACGATTCAAAGATATCGCACCCATTCATCGCTCAATTTCTACAGCAGTAAAAACTTTTTTTCGCTCGCATGCTTTAAATGCCTTCCAGCACAATAAAATTTCAGATGAAGAACTTAATTCAAATCAAATTGCACAAAATCTTTTTGATGACATAAATGAAAGTTACGGTACAACATTGGCACGAAATATTTTTGCAAAAAAAACAGATAGTTTTGAATATCAAAAAGAAATTCAACAAAGTCATTTATATGACGAATATGATATCCGTCCATTTTCTAAAAATTATGCCGAAGATAAATCTAGCGACTACACAACTACATCTCAATGGCAAAATGAAAATTATGCAAAAAAAACGATTGAAGAAAATTATAATATTGAACAAAATAAAATTTCACATGAGAATTTTGACTCGAATATTCAAGATTATGATTTTGTTTATCTAGGAATGACTTTAGGCACTTTTTTATTAGCCGAATATGACAACAAATTATTTGTTATTGATCAACATGCCGCACACGAACGTATTCTTTTTAATGAATTAAAAAAAAGTGCCGGTCAAAAACAAAATCTACTTATTCCATATTACTTAGAAACAGAAAGTTCTTCCGATGATGATTATTTAGAAAGTATAAAAGACGAATTGAATAAAGCAGGTTTTGAAATTACAAATCAAGGCAAAGGCATTTGGGAAATAGATACAGTTCCTGTAATGTGGCAAGGAAATAAAAAAGATTTAGAAGATGCAATTTTGAAAAATCGAAAAGCCCCTGAAGAAATATTACGTCATATTTTAGCATTAACAGCTTGTCGTGCAGCACTAAAAGATGGACACGTTCTTGACCGCAATGCCGCATGCAAAATTATAGATCAGACACTAAAACTTGATGAACCATATTGTCCGCATGGCCGTCCTGTTTGGATTTTTTTTGATAAATCACAACTGTTCGATTTAGTTAAACGAACATAAAAAAATACTTAGCACAAATACTTCGGTATACGATTATCAATTAATGATTCATTGCGAAATTAATGGTTAAGGGCGTTAGGTAGCTTGAAAATGACTAAATTCCATACCAAAGCTGGCACGTCCTTGAGTTGCACTTCTAAGATTTGTTGAAAATCCGAACATTTTTGCCATAGGTGCTTGTGCATGAATCACTTCAACGGCTGCTTTTGACTCAAGACTTAAAATCATGCCTCCACGTTGAGTTACTAAATTCATTGCATCTCCCACAAAATCTTTCGGACACAAAATATCAACATTCATAACAGGCTCTAAAAGTGCAGGATTTGCTTTACGACATGATTCATCAAAAGCAGCAACTGCACAAGCTTCAAACGCAAACGTCGAGGATGTCAATTCATCATAATTTATGCCTGTAACGGTAACTGCAATATCGGTACAAGGATATCCATATTGAATGCCTGAACCGAATGAGTTTGTAATACCATTTTTAATTGCCTCAAAAATTTCCTCAGGAGCACTACTTTTTTTCACAGTGCATGCATACAGATTACCTATATTTGTATTCGGTTCCACATGAACGGTAATACCGGCACAATTTTCTTTACCACCAATAACACGACAAAAATTTTCTGTGTGTTCACAAGTAGATGTAATACTTTCTCTATATGTAACTTGAGGAGCTCCAACTCGTGCTGCCACCTTAAAATCTTCTTTCATACGCGTAACTAAAACTTCCAAGTGTAACTCACCCATTCCGGAAATAATGAGCTGACCTGTTTCGGCATCATCTTTTGATGTAAATGTTGGATCTTCTTTTGATAAGATTTCAATTGTTTCTTTTAGCTTATCACGATCAGATAATGTTTCAGGCTCAATTGAAACTGAAATAACAGGTTCCGGAAAATGTAAATTTTCCAACAAAACAGGCATGCCTTCACTTCCTAAAGTATCACCGGTTTGTGCTAATTTTAAACCGATGATTACAGCAATATCTCCGGCTTGAACATAATCCATCGGCTCACTTTTATTTGAATGCATTCGCAAAATTCTATTCACTCTTTCACGCTTTTTTTTGCCAACGTTAAAAACTTGTTCTCCCGTTTTTATTTTTCCTGAATACATACGTACATAACAAAGAGAGCCGGCTTCTTTTTCGTACTGAATTTTAAAAACCAAACCGCAAGCAACTCCGTCAGGTTTACAAGGAATAGTTATATTTTCTTCTTTTTTTGTATGAAATGCCACTGCCGGCGGAACTTCATCCGGAGACGGTAAATATTCAACAATTGCATCAATAAGCGGTTGAATAGCTGTATTTTTTCTTGCTGAACCGCATAAAAAAGGAATAAAGTCACGAGCAATTGTTCCGCGACGAATTTCTTTTTTGAGCATATCCTCAGAAATTTCTTCACCACTCAAATACAATTCTGCAATTTCATCATTATATCCGGCAATTTCATCTATCATTTTTTCACGCCATTGTTGAGCTAATGATAATCTGTCGCCGGCAATATCGCATTCAAAAATCGTTTCACCTTCATCATTCGGATCAAAACGATATTCTTTCATACGAACTAAATCGATTACGCCTTCAAAACTACTTTCTGCACCAATAGGTATTTGAATTGCCAAAGGAGTTGCCTTAAATTTATCTTTAACATTAGACATGGCAGCAAAAAAATCCGCACCGATTCTGTCCATCTTATTAACAAAACAAATACGAGGAACTTTATATTGATCCGCTTGATTCCATACTGTTTCAGTTTGTGGCTGCACACCTCCAACAGCACACAAAACAGCTACTGCACCATCTAAAACACGCAAAGAACGTTCAACTTCAGCAGTAAAATCCACGTGGCCGGGAGTGTCAATGATATTTATTTGATAATCTTTCCAAAATGTAGTAGTTGCAGCACTTTGAATGGTAATTCCACGCTCTTGCTCTTGAGTCATCCAATCCATAGTGGAAGCACCATCGTCAATTTCACCTATTCTGTGGATTTTACCTGAATAATAGAGAATTCTTTCTGTTGTAGTTGTTTTTCCGGCATCGATATGTGCCATAATTCCAATATTGCGCATTTTAGAAAGCATAATTCACCTCAAGAATTATTATAGTGAAATATGAAGATTTTTACAATACAAAATACGGCTTCAAATATTCTTTAGTATTTGATACCATTTGATTAAACAAATTACGAGCATTATCTAAAGATAAAGTTGAACAAAGAGGTTGATTTACAAATGCATGAAAAATTTTATCTAAATCACGTGCTTTTATGCCTTCGTAGGTTGTTTCAATATTTATACAATTGCGCAAAACCAAATTATTCACCTCAGAAGGCAAAGGTCGTGAAACTACAGGTTCAACACTATCATTTGTAAAAACACAATTTGTTTCAACTACTGCTCCCAAAGGCAAATCTAACATCTGTCCACGGTTTGGCAAATTTACATTTGACACAATTTTTTCAAAACCTAAAATTGCTTTCAACAATGCAACACATTCTTCATCGCTTTTTTTAATTGGAAACGCTTTTTTTCCTTCTGACATTTCAATCGTTTCACAAATGAGTTCATTCATTTGATTAATACGATAATCTACAGTTGTGCAATTAAACTGCCATTCTTTAACTGTATCCAAATCTTTTAAAAACCATGTATTATTAAAAAATTCAGCTAAATGTCTGTCTCCAGCTGCAGGAAGTACACCATATTTTCTAAATAAATTGAACTTTAATTTATTTCCATAAGCAAAAGGATTAGTCTTAAATGCAAAACGGTCAAAACCTTTTTGTTCAAAATAACCTTCCTCATAATATTTATCAATAAATTTGGGCAAAACTTCAAGTAAATCAATATCTTGATAACGTGCATGTGTAATCCATGTAAAATGATTAATACCACATGCATCTGTATAAATTTTTTCACGTTCGGCATTAATTCCCAAAATATCACGCAAAGCAATAACTAATAATTCTTGTGTATGAAAAATTTCATGACAACATCCAAAGGCTTTAATTTTAGGAAAAATATCATACAATGTTTTTGTGCAAATGCTCATCGGATTAGTTAAATTTAAAACCCAGGCTTGCGGACAATGTTTTTCAATGGCACGAGCAAAATCTTCATAAATTGGAACAGTACGCATTGCACGTAAAATTCCGCCCGGGCCGACAGTATCGCCAACGGACTGATAAATGCCATATTTTTCCGGAGCATGAACATCACTGCGCATTTGTTCAAAAGTACCCGGCAAAATTGAAATTATAACAAATGTAGCTCCGGTTAATGCATCTGCCAATTTTTCAGCAACAATATATTTAAATTTTGCAATACTTTGAGGATTTTTTGCAATCAAATCACCTATTTTTTTATTTCGCTCAGCTGAAACTTTGTCAATATCATAAAGCCAAACTTCGCCGTCCAAACCTTCGGAAATGGCTAAATCGCTCATAAATGTACGAGCCCATTGTTTGCTACCACCACCGATATATGCAATTTTAATTGATTTTTTCACCGTATCACCTAAAACTTTATTTATGTTTTCCATACATACTGAAAGAAGATTCTATTCTTGCATGTTCAATTATTTCCAAAGATTTATTTATCTTTTTATATAATTTAATTTCTCCATAACCATTACCTCCAGCCAAGAGATAATTGTGTTTTTTTATTCCTAAAGGATTTTCGTAATTTAGAGGAATCATTTCATCTTTTTTTGAAAAAATTTCAATATCAACAAGTGATTTTTTATTTTGTGCAGTTATGGACCAATGAGAAATTCCTTCATTTTCGGTATATTCAAAAGCAACATCATTTTTATTCTTTGTAAAAATATTATTATTAAAAGAATATTCAGAGCCTTCATGATTAAATGCTAAAAGAACTTTTTTATTTTTTTCTTTGCCAAAAAAGCCACACGCACTAAAAGCACTAAACATAAGTCTTTTACCTGAAATTTGACTAACTAAATTACATCCTGAAAGATAAATTAACGGATTAGCAAAATCTTTTCCCCAAATACAATCACTATATCCAAAAAATTTTTGCGGATAAACTACATATTCATCTCCGTCCAGCAAAACAGCACCGGCAAATTGTGTTTTTAAACCGGGAACTTGCCAAGACATTTGTGTTTTTTTATTACCTAGAGTTGCACTTTTTTTTACATTAAAATTCAAAATCTTCTGCATTTGTAAATTCCACTTCATTGAACCTGCATCTGACATAAACTCAGGATTATGTGCGTCATCATAATTCATAAAAACACTACCTTTTAATTCAGTATCACTCATAATATTATCTTCTATCTGAATTATATTTTTACCGGAATTTATTTTAAGTTTTTTTGTCGCAAAAAACTGATGAATTTGTTTCGAATCGGTTCCATAACAACCTGCTTTAATAAGAACATATGACGGCTTCATTAATCTGTCTTTTTTGTCTTTTTGACCGGATAAACCCAAAACAAACTCTTGAGGATAAAGGGAAGTATTAACTATAAATAATTCAATAAAAAAAGTCTTGGCTTCACCGTTAGTTTTATTAAAACCTGTAAACATATGTCGCCATAGTTGAAAACCGTTTTTCTTAACAAAATTTCGGGGCATGCAGTAATCCATATATATATTTTCGGATTATTTTAGCACAAATTTAAGAGAAATCTCAAAAATTATGTTATTATTTAGACTAAAACGCATTCCTTAAAGATTCGTCAATGACATCTTTTTCTTTTGGAAAATTTGCATCTAAAAATTCAAAACATTCCATTGCATAAGACTGAATATGTTCATACCAAATGTTATAAAGTTCATTATCAAGCGAACCCGGGTATGGTGCCCCTTGAACATTGGAAACGAGGCTACGTAATTTGTCAGTACATTCTTTCAGTTTTTTATTCATAATTTTATTATAAACTTAAATTAATTATTTTTCCACTGTTTTTTTCAAAATTATTAAAAATAATTGCACTTTTTGCGTTTTTAGATTTTTTATTATATAATTTAAAAGCTTCAATTAAATCTTGAGGTTTAGTTTCAAAAAAGTCATTCCATTCCGAAACTCTATCATCATATGAAATATCCGACAAACGACGAATAATTTCATTTTTTCCTTCTGTAACAGGACTTAAAGGCATACGCATTCGACCGTATGCTCCGGTTACAGTTTTTTCAAACTCACTTTGTGAAATTTCAGTTTTACTCATTTCAGACAAAATTTCACAAAAAATATCAAGTGTGGCTACAGGATTCGGATCTCTGTAACTTGTAAGATTTAAATCTTCATTTACTTCATCAAAAACTGCCCAAGCTCCGTATGCTCCACCGTTCATACGAACCTTTTCCCACAAAACACCGTTCGATAAATATCTACACGCAATATTATGTGTTTTATTTGTTAAATGTACATTTTTATCACAAAGAATTGACATATTTGCAAATCCTGATCTAACATTTGTTTCAAACATTTCAATATTATTATCAATAATTTGATGATTATAATCATTATCTGTTATTTTCAATAATTCGAAAAATCTTTTATCTTCACATTCATAAGGCTTTGCTAAAACATTTTCGTCTTTCACAAAAGGCATTAAAATATTTTCCATATTATCAAGATTTTTCTTTTCTCCAACGGCACAAATCATCATACCGTTTCCTTGTAATTTTTGAAAAATTTCTTGTAATTTTTGAGAAAGTTCCGTTGCATTCATTTTTGACATTTGTTTGACAAGATTCAATACAGATAATCCGTCCCAAATTTCATCAATTGCATTATCACGCGAAAACTTTGCTGCACTTCTCAAACTCACATAATTACTTCCATTTGATGCAAAGGAATTAAAAAATTCATTTTGAAATTCTTTTGATAATATTTCAATGCGTTTTTCATCTGAAAAATCTGGAGTTCTTATTGCTTCAAAAAGCATTGGTACAACTTTATCTGCATTTTCTTCTAAAAAACTTACCTGAAAAACCAACCATTTTCTACCGATTATTTTGTCTTTTTTATACAAAAAATTTGTAAACTTTTCATCGTTTAAATTTAGAGCATTTGTTTTTTTAAGTTTCGATTTACTTATGGATAAATTTATTTTTGTCGAAAAAAATTTTCCCGTTAATCCTGCAGTGTAACGCATTGCTTCTTCCCAGTTTTTCCCGCCAAAACCTACATTTGTCATTATGGGTGCATAAAAACTCATAAAAGGAAAATCTTCAGGTGCAATCACATCCACAGGCATATAAATATATAAATTTACAATGCCATTTGTTGGTTGTTCTGTACACAAAAAAGGAACATTACCAATTTTTTTTTCTTCCAAAGGTATTTTTTTTACATCTTTTGGTAAATCATCAATTTTTAAATAAGGAATTAAATTTAATTTTTCTTCATTATCCGTCAAATTTTGAAATTCATTAAAATCTTTTATTTGTTTTTTTATTTTATCTTTTGATACCTTTAATGCTTTTATGATATTTACTTTTTCACATTTTTCATGATTTTTATTTACCTTTTTATCTGCATAAAAAAATATCAAACTACGATTTTTATTTTTTAAAAACAATTTTTCCAAAGTATCTTGAGCCCATTTTCCATTTGTTTTTTCAAGTTTTTCTTTAATTTTTGCAAAGGCTTCGCGATTAAATAAAATATCCGCCGGATGTTTTCCCCAAAGCCAACTTCGTAAACATCTACGCATTAAAGTTAAAGCAAAAGGAGCATTTCCTGCTCGTGTAATTTCTCTTTCTGCAAAATCACGTGACATAATTGCAGCTTTTAAGTCATCTTCTGAAATACCATTTTTTACTAAATTATCTATCGTATCTAAAACAAGTTGTTCTACCTTTTTAGCATTTTCTTTTTTTACACCGCGTAAACCTATCGAAACTATTCCATTGCGTAATTCATTTTCTATGCCGGATGCAGGAGATAAATCGGTACCTAAACCGCTTTTTAAAAGTGCTGCTGGCAAAGGAGAACCTTCATTACCCATAATTATTTCTGAAAGAAAAACATATTCCATAAAATTTTCTACATTATCACATTTATCCAGTCTCCAATTTACAACAACATGATTTTCTGCAGGACTTGGAATTGCAATTTCTTGATAAATAGGTTTTGAAAATTCTTCAAAGGCAACGTCCTCACAAGAGACAATTTTTGCTTTTTTATTTGCCGTAATTTTTTCTTGAGAATTTTCAAAAGGTTCTAAAAAATTTTCCTGAATAAAATCAAGTTGCTTTTCTGTTGGAATATTTCCATATAAAAAAAGGCGACAGTTGTTTGGTGCATAATGTGTTTTATGATATTCTATAAATTGTTCGTATGTTAACTCCGGTATAAAATCCGGGTCCCCGCCGGACTGAAAAGAATAAGCCGTATTTGGCATCAATGACTTTGTTGACGCAGATGAAATAATTCTATTTATACTAGAAAGTGCACCTTTCATTTCATTGTAAACAACACCCTGAATAATAGGTTTATCTTTTTCATTAAAATCAATTCTATGCCCTTCCTGTAAAAAAATATTTTTTTCAAGTAAAGGAAAAAAAACAGCATCTCCATACACTTTAAATAAATTAAAATAATCGGCTTCAACTGTAGAGCTTGCAGGATACACTGTTTTGTCAGGAAATGTCATTGCATTTAAAAATGTATTTACACTTTGTTTATTTAACTGATTAAAAGGATCTTTTAATGGAAAGTTTTTTGAACCGCATAAAACAGAATGTTCTAAAATATGAGTTACGCCCGTATTATCTTTCGGTAATGTTTTGAATGCAAAAGAAAAAAGATTTTCACTGTCATCATTAAGCATATGAAAAACTTCTAAACCGGTTTTTTCATGAACTAAATATAAACCAACAGATTTATAATTTTCTAACAATGTTTTATCAATAAGTTTGAATCCGCAATAATTATTTTCTATCATATTTATAATGTATATAAAATAATAGTATTTTTCAATATTAAATAATTATTCACTAACACCTAAGCCGAACAAAGCAAAATCTCCTTTAACAGGATCATCGGGAAAATAATACGATAATTTTTCTGTGAGTAATATAGCCGTTTTAAAACACACTGTAGCTGACTGTGGCAAAAGATTCAATTTTTTTGCCTGTTGTAAAACGTGTGTATCCAACGGAATTATTAAATTTTTAGGAGAATACCATGTCCAAATGCCCAAATCAACAGGAGAATTTTGCCTAACCATCCATCGTAAAAACATATTTGTACGCTTACATGCTGAGTTTTTCCCTTTTGCCACAATACGTGATTTTGGAAAAGATTGAGAAATAATTTCAGATAAATGTGGCTCATAATTTAATGAAGAATTTTGAAACTGTATTGATATTTCATTATTTAATTTTTCAGCTTTTTCATATCGATGTTTTATAGCTTGTCCAAAACTACCGTATTTTTTCAAAAGAAAATTTAATTCACTAAATAATATAACCATATCTTCGTATGAATAAAATCGATAGAATTTCTTTTGTGAGCATTGTTTTTCTTGTGTTATATCATATTCAAAACTTAAATAATCTTCATTTTCAAGCCATTTTGAAATACTACCTGACTTTACATCTGCAATATGCAAAATTTGAGAAATTTTTGGAATAAATTGTTTTCGATTTCCAAACGAAAGCATTGCTGCAATAAATGCCGCACATTCGGTATCTTTTATATTTGAGTAATAATGTAAAAATTGACTTGGATCATCATATAAAAATGAGGCAACTTCAAATTTTGTAGCAAGATTATGCAATATTGTTTTTAAATGCATATAATTATATTATCAAAAGATATTGGAAAAATCCAGTTTTTATAAAAAATCTATTGACACTTAATCATATTTAATTCATTGTAGGAATTAAATATATTATTTTTCAGAGGATTATACCGTGAAGGGATGCACTGTCAAAATTAATAACATTAATAAATCTTTTGGCGATTTTGTTGCCTTAGATAACGTTGATTTCACCATTAACAAAGGTGAATTCTTTTCCTTATTAGGACCTTCTGGATGTGGGAAAACTACTTTACTTCGAATTATTGCGGGCTTTGAGTTTCCTGACAAAGGCACTGTTTTGTTTAATGATTTAAATGTAATTCCTCTAAGTGCCAATAAGCGTCCGTCAAATACAGTTTTTCAAACATATGCACTTTTTCCACATTTGTCTGTTTTTGAAAATATTGCTTTTCCATTAAAAATAAAAAAAATTCCAAAAAATCAAATTGAAGAAAAAGTTATGGAATATGTTCGTCTTGTACAATTGGAAGGTCACGAACATAAAAAACCGAATCAACTTTCAGGAGGGCAAAAACAACGTGTTGCTATTGCTCGTGCTTTAATAAATGAACCTGAAGTTTTATTACTTGATGAACCTCTTTCTGCTTTGGATGCTAAATTACGCCAAAATTTGTTAGTTGAATTAGATACATTGCATGATAAAATCGGTATTACTTTTATTTATGTTACTCATGACCAATCCGAAGCTCTTTCCGTTTCCGATCGCATTGCAATTATGAATAAAGGCAAAGTTTTACAAATTGGCACACCTTTTGAAATTTATGAAAGCCCTGCCACCGAATTTGTTGCAAAATTTATTGGAGAAACAAACCTTTTTGATGCTAAAGTCGCAGAATGTATTCCTTATAACGATGATTATATGTGCACATTAAATGTACCGGAACTTCATACTTCCATTAAAGTTACCGATTATGAACAAACAAAAATCGGTCAAGATGTTTGTTTTACCGTACGCCCTGAAAAAATTCGTATTTCACTGGAAGAACCGAATTCGACAAAAAGCAATTTAAATATATTCAAAGGTATTGTTGAAGAACCGGTATATTCCGGCTTTCAGTCAAAATTTTACGTTAGACTAGATAACGGAACGCTCATCAAAGTTTTTAAACAACATACAAATTATCTTGATGACGGACCTGAAATTGCATGGAAAGATAAAGTCTACATTTCTTGGAGTGCTAATGACGGTTATATCGTTGAGGATATAAATCAATGAACGAAAAAAATAATTTTCAAAATGCTAAGAAAGCAGAAAATGATATTAAAAGAGAACAAAAAGCTCAAATGTTACTGAAAAAATCTATGGACCCTGTAAATCGCTCAAAAGCCGGATTAAAAAATTTCGGCGGTATTTATTCTTGGCCCATGGGCATTTGGTTTACTTTGTTTTTTGTTGTGCCATTGCTAATAATTTTTATTTACAGTTTTTTGAAAAAAGGTCTTTACGGCGGTGTTGAATGGGAACTTTCCTTCAACGCATACAAGCAAATGTTTAATCCGAACTATGCTATTGTATTAGCTCGTACTCTGTGGATTTCATTTATTTCCACATTAATTACGATTGCACTTGCTCTTCCTTGCGGTTATGCAATGGCACGCAGCCGTTACCAAACTCTACTTTTGTTCTTAGTTATCATACCATTTTGGACAAACTCTTTGATTCGTATTTTTGCTTGGATGAGTGTTTTAGGTAATGACGGAGTTATTACGCAGATTGTAAATTATATTGCAAACATTTTTGGTTTTAACAACGCAAATATTAAACTTTTATATAATAAACAAGCTGTTGTTCTTGTATCCGTTTATATGTATTTACCGTACGCAATTTTACCTATTTTTACTGCAATTGACCGCTTTGATTTTTCTCTTTTAGAAGCTGCAAGAGATTTAGGTGCAACTAAACCTCAATCTATGATAAAAGTACTTGTGCCTTCAATTAGAAGTGGCATTATTACATCTATTATTTTTACATTCATACCGATTTTTGGTGCATATACGGTTCCGCTTTTAGTTGGTGGAAAAGATTCATATATGATAGGTAATATAATTGTTGATCAAGTAAATAAAACACGAAACTGGCCTTTGGCTGCAAGTTTTAGTGTAGTTATTACAATTATCAGTACGGCAGGCGTTTTATGGATGATGAATTCAACCAAAAAAGACATAGAAATGAAAACTACTAAAAATGACGGGGAGGTAAAATAATAATGACAAAAAATCCTTTTCGCATATTAATTACGCGTATAAATACAAAAAGACCTACAAATGAACCTGCCCGTCACGCTCGTCGTGCTCTTAAGCATAAACCTTTTTCATTTTCAAATTTGATTATGATGATTACTTTTGCTTTTTTATTTTTACCTTTATTAGTAATTATTATTTATTCATTTAATGAAAGCAAAAGTAGTGATTTTACAGGTTTTTCAATGATTTGGTACAAAAAACTGTTCTTTGACTCACCAAATTTATGGGCTGCACTTTTGAATAGTTTTATCATTGCACTTTCTTCTTCTGCTGTTGCTACAGTTTTAGGAACATTGGCGGCACTTGGCATAAGTTGGTATAAATTCAAAGGCAAGCTTTATATTCAGGCAATCAGTTTTTTACCGATGATTTTACCGGAAGTAATAGTAGGTGTTTCCACTTTAATTTTTTTCAGCGGAATAAATGTGCCTCTCGGTTTATTTACAATTTTTGCCGCACACACAACATTTTGCTTGCCTTTTGTTTTTTTAATGGTAACCGCTCGCATTGATGAATTTGATTTTTCAATTATTGAAGCAGCTCATGACTTGGGAGCTACAGATGTACAAACTATGTTCAAAGTTATACTGCCTGCAATTATGCCGGGTGTACTTTCCGGCTTCATGATGAGTTTAACACTTTCATTAGAAGATTTTATAATTACATTTTTTGTTTCAGGACCGGGCTCAACAACATTGCCACTGTACGTATATTCAATGATTCGCTTTGGTGTTTCCCCTGTAATCAATGCTTTATCTTTTATAATGATTTTAGGCACATGTATCGTTGCATTCAGTTTACGAAGATTTTTAAAAGTTATCGCCGCAAGCAAATAATTACTTAAAATTACCAAATTATAATTTGGAAAAATATTTTATTAGGAGAAATAAATGAAAAAAATGACATTGTTAACAACTGTTGCTTTGTGTATTTTATCACTCGTTAGTTGCAAAAAAAACGATGGAAAAACACTTTATTTTTTCAATTGGACCTATTACACTCCCGACAGTGTGATTAGGGATTTTGAACAAGAATTCGGCGTAACCGTAAAACTTGACAATTATGCTTCAAACGAAGAAATGTTTGCAAAGCTAAAAGCCGGAGCTACAGGTTATGACCTTGTTGTACCTTCTCAAGATTATGTTTCAATCATGATTAAAGAGGGAATGTTCAGAGAAATTGACCATTCAAAATTGACAAATAAAGGTAATATTTCCGATGCAATTTTAGCAAAAGCAACTTATGATCCGGAAATGAAATTTTCAGTACCGTATTATATGGGTGCCGCCGGTATAGCTGTAAACAAATCTAAAGTTACGGAATTTGAACGCAGTTGGAGTATTTTTGGAGACAAAACATTCAACCAACGCATGTGTATGTTGGATGATATGAGAGAAGTTATCGGTGATGCATTAGCATATTTAGGCAAAAGTGTAAACTCTTTGAACACAGATGAT
Organism: Treponema sp.; assembly: GCA_012520945.1. Classification (GTDB taxonomy): domain Bacteria; phylum Spirochaetota; class Spirochaetia; order Treponematales; family Treponemataceae; genus JAAYNH01. Next base: position 20,448 of record JAAYNH010000104.1, read on the forward strand.
TTAGCTGCGGCACAAAATCTCATTATCAATGAATGGAAACCTAACTTGGTAAAATTTGACGCTGAAGGTTTTGGAAAATCATTTGCTGCCGGAGATTTTTGGATTGTTCAAGGATATGCTGAAGTTGTTTATGCAGAAGTTCCTGAAGAAAAATGGCATGATATTGAGTTTTTTATTCCACAAGAAGGTGGTCCTTGTTACATAGACTCATTGTGTATCTTAAAAGATGCAAAAAACTATGACTTGGCAATGGAATTTATTAACTATATCCATCGTCCGGAAGTTTATGCAAAATTTTTAGATTATTTCCATTTTCCTCCATTTGTAAATACGAAAGCTGCTGAATTTATGGAAAAAAAGCCACACTATACAGCTGATCAAATGGCAAATTGTGAAGTAAAAGAAGATTTAGGCAGTGGCTTAGAAAAATATGACGAACTTTGGCAAAAAATTCGTTTCACTGAATAATTAAGTAAAAATTAATTTTTAAAATTCTAGGACACTTAAAAATAACACAAAAAAAATTTGTGTAAAAAAATAAGTGTCCTTTTTATATTTTAAAAAAAACTATATTTTACCTATCTAATTTAATTAAACTCAAACTTTTTTTTTCCGATACTTGATAAGTGAGGTTGTCATGAAAAAGTTAACTGTTATAATTTTGATAATATTTTTTTACACTACACTTTTTGCTGAAGTATTTAAATTTCAATTTAATGAAAGTGATGCATACAGAATTTTATCAACCGTTCATGAAGATGTTTATCTAAATGGTAAACTTTCTCATAAAGCTGAAATTATCAATCGAATTTCAGTTGAAGTAAAAGAAAAAAATGTTGATGGCAGTGCTTTACATAGTGCAAGATTTATGACAACTGAAAGAGCTAGTCGTACATCTAGCGGAGAACCTTTTAGCTGGAGCGATGAATATTTTAGCATGTTTAACAGAAGTCCAAACGGCTTTTATGAAATTGATGATGAATATTTTATGCCGGTTGTTAGAAACGTTCCTATTTTTTTAAATGAAGATATAAAAATTGGGCAAAAGTGGAAAGCAAGCGGATATGAAGTTCATGACCTTCGTCGTAGCTTTGGAATTGATACTCCTTTTAAAGTTCCTTTTGAAGCAGACTATACTTATGCTGGTACCGTACAAAATGATAAAGGCGACACTTTGCACATTATCAAAGTAAAATATACATTAAATTACGAAAGTCCTAAATTAGATAAAAATTATTCGGGAAAAAGTTTTGAAGAACAAGATGTACCTCAATATACTTTAGGATATTCCGACCAAACAATTTATTGGGATAACAAGCGTGGTATGATTAATAATTATAATGAACATTTTCGTATTGTTATCGAAACACGATTCGGTAATGTTTTAGAATTCAAAGGTACGGCAGGCAGTGAAATTACAGAACGTAATAAATTAACGGATGAAACTTTGAATGAAGTAAAAGATCAAATTGCACAACTGGATATCCAAAATACTGAAGTAAAATCTGATGATACAGGTATTACAATTAGTTTGGAAAATATTCAATTTATGGCTGACAGTGAAATTTTACTTGACAGCGAAAAAATAAAATTACAAAAAATTGCACTCATATTAAAAAATTTTCCAAACAATGATTTACTCATTTCAGGACACACTGCCCTAGCCGGCACCTTTAATGCAAGACAACAATTATCCAAAGCAAGAGCTATTAGTGTTGCACAATATTTAATCGACTTGGGTGTGAAAGATGAATACCATATTTTTACACAAGGATTCGGTGCAGAAAAACCTGTTGCTTCAAATGATACACCGGAAAATATGGCTAGGAATCGTCGCGTTGAAATAAAAATTATGAAATAATTTTTTGACTTTATATTGAAACATCGTTCCATTTTTATAATTGACAACCTCTTAAAGCATATGATAGTATAAAGTAATCGAAGTTGTAGGTGGAGTCTGTCATAAAACACTAAGCAGAAGTAATTGTGTTTTATTAATTTTGATTGCTTGAAAAAAGTAATTTATTAAAGCAAGTGACAAAACTCTTTTGATGGCTCATCAATTTATGTTTTGTCTTTTTTTTTATTTTACAATTTTTATGCAAGTGGCAAAGAATACATTCTTAGCCCTTCCACATTTTCGATAATTCATTGCGCTTCAGAATGGAGGAAAAAATGGAGCAACAATTAAAACTATTCTATGGGCTATCGGTATTGGTAGCTGCCTTGGCTTTTGCATTCGCTTTTTACTTGTATCTTTGGGTAAAAAGACAAAAGAGTGTAAATAAAAAAATTATTGAAGTTGCTACTTTAATTAGAGAAGGTGCAAATACTTTCATGGCTCGTGAATATAAAATCCTTGCGATTTTTTCGCTTACTGTTGCAGCTATTATTTTTATTCTTTTACCGCATCCTATTTGGAAAGGTAATATATTAACAAATCTTACAATGGCAATTTCATATCTTTGTGGTACAATCCTTTCAGCATTAGCAGGAAAAATCGGTATTTTAGTTGCAAGTCTTTCAAACGCTCGTTGTGCCGAAGCTGCACAAGATGGAATTAAACCTGCATTTATGATTGGTTTCCGTGGTGGAGCCGTTATGGGCTTGATTGTTGTTGGTTGTTCTCTTTTTGGTGTTGCTACTGTTTTATGGCTTGTTAATGATGCTACAATTCTTCTAGGTTTCAGCTTCGGTGCATCTTCTTTGGCACTTTTTGCTAAAGCCGGTGGTGGTATTTTTACAAAAACTGCAGACATTGCTGCTGACTTAACCGGAAAAGTTGAATTGGGTATTGCTGAAGACGATCCGCGTAACCCTGCAGTAATTGCAGATAATGTTGGTGATAACGTTGGTGACGTTGCAGGAATGGGTGCAGACTTATTTGATTCAAACGTTGCAGCTATGGCATCTGCCCTAGTTATTGCACAAAGCTTAGCAGGTGGAATATTTGACAATGTTTCTATGGTTTTCTGTTATGCACTTTTAGGTTTGTTTGCTTCGATAATTGGAATTGCTACTGCTCGTATCGGTAAAAATGGTAACCCAACCAAAGCATTAAACTCTTCAACATATGTAACAACCATTATATTCATGGCATTAACCGCATTGGCTACATACTTTTTTGAAGGTTTTTCATGGCGCATTTGGGGTGCATCCTCAACAGGTTTATTAGTTGGAATTATTATTGGCCTTACCACAGACTATTTTACAGATGACTCAAAACCTATCGTTAAAAAAGTTGCACGTGCTTCCAAATCAGGACCTGCATTTACGATTTTATCCGGTGTTTCATATGGTTTTATTAGTGCTATACCTGCTATGATCGGAATTGCCGTTTCTGCATTAATTGCTTTTAAAATTTGCGAACCAATGGGACCAGGTTATGCTATTTTTGGTATTAGTATGGCTGCTGTTGGAATGCTTTCAATCGTTGGTATGATTATTTCAAACGATGCTTACGGACCGATTGTTGATAATGCAAGAGGTTTGGCAGAAATGGGTAATCTAGGCGAAGAAACGATTAAAGTTGCAGATGAATTAGATAGCGCCGGAAACACAGTAAAAGCCGTAACAAAAGGTTTTTCAATTGGTGCGGCCGGCTTGACTGTAATTTCTCTTTTAGGTGCGTTTATGTCAGAAGTAAACAGTGCATTGGCAGCTATTGGCAAAGAATTGATAAAAGGCTTTGACATTATGGATCCAACAGTATTTTTTGGTACATTAACAGGTGCTGCAATTCCTGCTCTTTTTAGTGCTATGCTTATTCTTGGTGTAGATAAAAACGCACAACGTATGGTTAAAGAAATCCACAGACAATTTAACACAATCAAAGGCTTAAAAGAAGGTGTTGAAGGTGTAAAACCTGAATATGGAAAATGTATTGATATTGCTACAACAGGTGCATTAAGAGAACTTATTCCTGCAGGTCTTATGACAATCATTGCAACAGTTGCAGTTGGTCTCATTGGCGGGCCAAAAGCTGTTGGAGGGTTTTTGCTTGGTAACATTGTTAGTGGTTTGCTTTTAGCACTCTTTATGTCAAATGCCGGTGGCCTTTGGGATAACTCCAAAAAATATATCGAAAGTGGCAATGAAGGCGGAAAAGGTTCTGATGCACACAAAGCTGCTGTTATTGGAGACACTGTTGGTGATCCATTTAAAGATACTGCAGGTCCGTCAATTAATACACAAATTACCGTTGTTTCATTAGTTGCTTCTTTACTTTCAACAATTTTTGTAACATTCAGTATTTTTGGTTGATAATTAATTAGTAAAATAAAATATTCCCAATGTTGCAATTATATTTTTTGTAACATTGGGATTTTTTTTAAACTTATCCCCCTTTTTCTTATCTAAATTATATTATTATATAAAACGCAATATTCAAAAAAAAAATTAAAATAATAATCAACTTATAAAAACAGAGGTATTACAATGATTGAAAAAGATATAGTTTTAGAGAAAGCAAAAACAAATTTTAATATTGATTATCTTTATCCTTGGCAACGACTAGTTATAGCAAATATTTTGGATGCCGATAAATATGAAAAAACTGAATTTGACGAAGATGGAGCCGACCGTGGTAAACAAATTGTACTTTTACCTACAGGGGCTGGCAAAAGTTTATGCTTTCTTATTCCTGCTCTTTTACTTTCCGGTCCAACTTTAATTATTTATCCTCTCTTAGCTTTAATGACCGATCAAGAAAGAAGAATGCAAGAAGCCGGTATTAATAGTGTAACTTTTCGTGGGGGACAATCTAGTCAAGAAAGAATAGATAATTTAAGCAAAATACATACCGGTGCAAAAGTTATTTTAGCTAATCCTGAAGTTTTACAAAATGAAGAACTTATAAATCAATTAAAACAAATTAAAATTTCTCATATCGCAATTGATGAAGCACATTGTGTTTCAGAATGGGGAGACAGTTTCCGACCTTTTTATTTAACGCTAGGAAACATTATTGAAAAACTGAATGTAAAATTAATAACGGCTTTTACAGCAACTGCATCACAAACTGTCTTAAATAGAATTTCAGAAATTTTATTCAAAGGAAAATCACATATTGTTCAAGGTGATACAGACAGAGAAAATATTAAATATAGTGTTATTCGTTCGGAAGCAAAAAACAATTGTGTATTAACACAAGTTATAAAAGCACAAAAACCGTTAATTGTGTTTTGCCCAACACGTAAAATCACTGAAGAAGTTTCAATCATTTTAAAAGAACATTATAAAATGGTTGAACCAAAAAAAGATTTAGTACGTTTTTATCATGCAGGAATGGAAAAGAAAGAAAAAGATATTGTTGAAAAATGGTTCTATCCACATGATGAGGGTATTTTAGTTGCAACATGTGCTTTTGGTATGGGCGTTGACAAAAAAAATATTAGAAGTGTAATTCATTATACTGCACCCATGACAGTCGAAAGTTTTGTTCAAGAAGCAGGTCGTGCAGGTAGAGACGGAAAAGAAAGTTTTTCAATTGTTATTTGGTCACAAGAGGATTCTCAAAAACGCAAAAATTTTTTAAAAGGAAGTAGAGAAAATGTCATGTATGAGTTTGCAGAAAGTAAAAAATGCAGAAGAGAAATATTACTTGAGGCTTTAGGAGCAAAAGAAGAATCAATATGTTCCGGTTGTGATATTTGTAATAACAGTGCAAAACATTATGCTGAAGATGCAAATATGGTTTTTAAATTTATAAAATGGAATCGTCGTATGTATAAATCAGACGAAACTATTCAAATTTTGCACCAAAAAGCAAATAAAAAAACTATTGAGCAGTTTGGTGCAAAACTATGGACACATGGCGACTTTCAGGAAATCATAACCGTACTTCTAAAAACAAAAAAATTAAAAGTATGTAAGTTTCCATGGAAAGACACTTTAAGTATTAATTATTCTACAAAATATACTTAGATAAATCCTGATTTTGTGCAATATCTTTTAATTTTTCATCAACATATTTTGCTGTAATATTTATTGTTTCTCCGGCATATTCGTCCGCTTCAAAGGAAAGATCTTCCAATAAAGCCTCCATAATTGTATGCAATCGTCGTGCACCGATATTTTCTACATTACGATTCACTTCAGCAGCCAAATTACTCATACGTTCAATTGCGTCATCATCAAAATTAATTGTTACATTTTCTGTAGCAAGCAATTCTTTATATTGGCGAGTTAATGCATTTTTAGGTTCAGTAAGAATACGTTTGAAGTCAGCGGCATTTAATGAGTCTAATTCAACGCGCAAAGGAAAACGTCCTTGTAATTCAGGAATCAAGTCTGAAGGTTTAGATAAATTAAAGGCTCCGGCAGCAATAAACAAAATATGAGTTGTGTCTACAATTCCGTGCTTAGTATTTACAGTTGAACCTTCAACAATTGGTAAAATATCGCGTTGAACACCACTTCTTGAAACATCGGCTCCACGACTTTCAGTTACTGCAATTTTGTCAATTTCATCAATAAAAATAATTCCCATTTGCTCAACTCTTCTTTTCGCCTCTTCTGAAACACTATCAACATCTAACAAATTTTCTAGTTGTTCAGCAAGTAAAATTTCACGAGCTTGTGCTATTGTAACTTTTTTCTTTTTTCGTTTTGGTCCTTGAAGTGCAGAGGTTAAATCTTGCATTGCATCTTCAATTTGATCAAATCCTCCAAAGTTACTAAAAATCATAGGACCTCCACGACTTTGCGAAGAAACCATAATTTCAACTTCCCTGTCTTCAATTTTACCTTCACGAAGCCAAACACGAAATTTTTCACGAGTAGATTTTGTGAGTTCTTCGTCTTTTTGAATTTCTTCTTTTTTAGCTTGGGTTTTTTCAATGTTTTTTTCTTCTTGATTATCTTTTACTTTCGTTTCTTTTTTTAAGGTAATAGGAATATCAATGATACCACCATTTATTGTCATTGCATCACCTGGAATTCCAAAAAGCGGTGTCATTTTAGGTGTACCAAATTCCGCAGAATAATCTTTGTCCTTTTTTACGTCCTTTTTACTTCCCGGTACTAAAAGTTCAAGTAATTCATCTTCAACAATTTTTTGAGCTTGCTCTTTTAATTTTTCTTGAGTTTCAGCCTTAACTATATTGAAACCTACAATCATTAAATCACGAATCATACTTTCAACATCGCGACCAACATAACCTACTTCCGTATATTTAGTTGCTTCAACCTTTAAAAAAGGTGCACCGCAAAGTTTTGCCAAACGACGAGCAATTTCAGTTTTTCCAACACCTGTAGGTCCTATCATTAAAATATTTTTCGGTGCAATTTCCTCGCGAATATCTTCAGGTAATTTTAAGCGACGTGTTCTATTACGCAACGCAATTGCAACAGATTTTTTTGCAGACTTCTGTCCAATGATATATGTATCAAGTTTTTCAACAATTTGTTTCGGTGTCAACTCTTCAAGAACAACATTATTTTCCATAAATTAAATTTCCTCCACAATAATATTACCGTTAGTATATATACAAATATCACCGGCAATTTTTAAACTTTTTTGTGCAATTTCGCTAGCACTTAAATCTGAACTTTCCATATAAGCTAATGCTGCTGCATATGCATAATTTCCACCGGAACCAATTGCAAGTACATCATTTTCCGGTTCAATTACGTCACCTGTACCAGAAATGAGTAAAATCTTTTCAGCATTAGCAACTAATAATAATGCTTCTAAATTTCTAAGTGCTTTATCGGTACGCCACATTTTTGCCAACTCAACAGCAGCACGTGTAATGTCGCCATTATATTCAGAAATTTTCATTTCAAATTTATCAAACAAATTAAAAGCGTCTGCTGTTGCACCGGCGAATCCTGTAATAACTTTTCCATCATACATTCGGCGTACCTTGCGAGCATTGCCTTTCATTACTGTATTTCCCATTGTAACTTGTCCGTCGCCGGCCATAGCTACTTTTCCATTTTTCTTCACAGCAATTACAGTAGTACTGCGAATTTTTTCATAATCCATATTTACCCCAATTTTATATTTATAAGTATATACAATATTACTCACCACTACCATGTGGATGAGAACGATTATACATTTTTATTAACTGTTCCGTTGTTACATGAGTATATCTTTGTGTTGTTGAAATACTCGCGTGTCCCAATAATTCTTGTACAATTCTCACATCAGCTCCATTAGATAAAAGACTCGTTGCAAAAGTATGTCTAAAAGCATGAGGCGTAACAGGCTTATTTGTACCCTCTACAGAAGAATATCTAGCAATAATATAACGAATACCATGTGCAGTAAGTGCCTTTCCTTTTTGATTCAGAAAAACTTGATGCACTATTTTATCTTGCACTACAACTGCTTTTCTAACAAGTAAATATTTTTTCAAAGCATTCACAGCATTATCTGAAAAAAATACACGTCTATCCTTATTGCCTTTCCCGCGAATTTTTGCAGATGTATAATCTGCAGAAAAATCTGTCATCTTCAAAGAAGCCATTTCTGAAACACGACATCCAGATGAATACATCATTTCAAAAAGTGCACTATCTCTTTCTTGCCATAAAATTTCATTTTTTTCAGGCTCATCACACATTGCATTTACTTCAGTCTGAGTCATAAAAGCAGGAACTTTTTGAGGCACTTTTACGTTTTTCAAACCTAGTGCAACATTAACATCAATATATCCAAGACGATGTGCATATAAAAAAAGACTTCGCACAGCAGATATAAATCTATTTATACTTGTTGCAGCCTTTTTAGCTTTTGATAACTTTGAAATACAAGAACGCAAATCTTGCAAAGATATATCTTTAATAAATATACTATCATTAAAAAAAGAAGTCAAAGTCTTTAAATCATTTTCATATGCAATTACGGAATTTTTTGACAAATTTCTTACACTTTCTTGCCAAATGATAAATTCTTCAGAAATATCGATAAGTGTTTTAGCATTATATGAACTATTCATTGCCTTCTTCAATATTAAAAGCACTAAGAACCTCTTCTCCTGCTGTATGTAAATAATTACATTCAGGATTAATACAAGATTTATAAGTGCCATTTTTTTTATCATATTTTTCAACCAAAAATTGACCACATTCTGGACAGTTTTGATTTATCGGTTTAAAATGACTAATAAAATCACATTCCGGATATTTTGTACAACCATAAAATTCTTTGCCCTTCCCTTTTGTTTTACGAGCAACAATTTCACCGTCACAATTAGGTCTAGGACAAGGAGCTAATGGAATAGAGCGTGTGTTATGGCATTCTGGAAAACCACTACAAGCTAAAAAATATCCAAAGCGACCCAATTTTTTCATCATCATTTTGCCACATTTTTCACATATCTTATCTGTAGGTTCATCCATTGTTCCTTTTACACTTTCCAATGAAGCCATTACTTCATCAACACGATTGCGAAATGGAAAATAAAAATCGCTCATCATTTTAGTCCATTCAAATTTATCTTCTTCCACTTCATCAAGTTTTTTTTCAATTTCAACGGTAAAATTTTCGTTTACTACATCAGGAAAACTTTCCGTTAAAATATCATTAATCATTCGACCAAGTAAAGTAGGAACTAACTGTTTATTATTACGATTAACATAATATCTGTCCAAAAGAACACTAATAATTGGAGCATATGTTGAAGGACGTCCTATTCCTTTTTCTTCAAGCATTTTTACAATTGAAGCATCCGTAAAACGTGCAGGTCCTGAGGTAAAATGTTGTTCAGGATAAAATTTTAATACTTCTAGTTTTTCATCCTTTTTTAAACTTGGTAATTTTCCACTTGTATCTTCTTTAGAAGTTAAAGTTTTCATTACTTTATAAAAACCTTTTTCAACTACCTTTGTTGCGGCAATTCTAAAAATTGCATCTCCTGTACGAATATCAACGCTTGTTGTTTGACTCTTTGCATTTATCATTTGACTGGAAACAAATGCCTCCCAAATAATCGTATAAAGACGTTGTTGGTCACGTGTTAAAAATTCTTTAACATATTCAGGAGTATAAATTACATACGTCGGACGAATGGCTTCATGAGCATCTTGAGCACTTTTACCAACTGAATATACAATTTGTTTTTCAGGTAATTCTGCAGGATAATTTTCTTCAATCCACAGTCTAACTTCATCAAGTGCACTTTGTGCAATGCGTACACTGTCCGTTCGCATATATGTAATTAAACCAACGCGACTAGAACCAATATTTACACCTTCATAAAGTTGCTGAGCAATTTGCATTGTTTTTCGTGAAGTAAAGCCCAGTTTGTTTGCAGCAGCTTGTTGTAATTTAGAAGTTGTAAAAGGAGCCTTAGGTTTTATGGATTTTTCAGTTACACGTAAATCATCGACAATACACTCAAGATTTTGAATTTCATCAATAATTTTTTGAACTTCGGCTTCATTTTTTAATTCAGGTTTTTTATCTTGATAAGAAACTAATTGAGCAGTAAACTTAGATTTTCCTTTAACAAAATCAGCATCCAAACTCCAATATTCTTCGGGAATAAATTTTTCAACTTCTTCTTCTCTTTCACAAATCATTCTCAATGCAACAGATTGAACACGTCCTGCAGACAAACCGTTTTTTACTTTTTTCCATAAAAGTGGAGATAAATTATATCCTACAAGTCTGTCTAAAACACGTCGTGCTTTTTGTGCATTAACTTTACTTTCCTCAATTATGCCAGGATTTTTCACAGCTTCATTAATTGCTTGAGGTGTAATTTCATTAAAAACAATTCGTTTTATTGGAGCATTTGTTTTTTGAGACAATGCATTTTTTAAATGCCAGGCAATGGCTTCACCTTCGCGATCATTATCACTTGCTAAAAGCACTTCATCAGATTTTTTTGCATCTTTTTGAAGATCTTTTAAAATCTTTGCTCTTCCGCGAACAGTAATATATTCAGGCTGAAAATTATTTTCAACATCGACTGCAAGACGCGACTTAGGTAAATCAATCAAATGTCCCATGGACGCTTTAACTGTATAACCTGTCCCTAAATATTTTTCAATTGTAGAAGCTTTTGCAGGAGATTCCACAATTACTAAAATCTTTTTTTTTGTAGTTTTTGGCTTTGTGTTTTTCACAGTTTTTTTTGTTTTAGTTGCCTTTGTAATTTTTGCATCACCCATTAGAAAAAATCCTTATCCAATATATTGTATAACATCTTGTGCATTTTCTACAATCAATGCACCGTCGTTAATATAATTTGAGCAAGACCAACCTGCTTTTTTTTCAGTCTTCTTTGCATTAATATTTTTGCCTAATTCACTTTCATCAAATTCTTTAGCAACTGCATGAAACATTAAATCTCTATTTTGTTCTATACAATCATTAGCTGTTATTAATGCTCCACTTCTTGCAGGTGCTTCCACAACAACTGTTCCACGACTAAGACCTGAAATAATTCTGTTACGTGCAGGAAAATGCCATGGTAAAGATACTTCTCCGGGTGCATATTCGCTAACTAAAGCTCCGCCATTTTGAATAATTAACGATGCTAAACGTTTATTCACCGATGGATACAAATTGTCAAGGCCGCTTGCTAAAACTGCAACTGTTTTTCCACCGCTAACAGCAAGTGCTCCTTTATGTGCATACGTATCTATTCCAATTGCCATTCCTGAAATAACTGTTTTGCCATTTTCAGCTAATTCTTTTGCCAAACAATATGCAGCCTCCATTCCACCTCTTGTTGGACGCCTAGTACCCACCATAGCAACACAATCAGCCGTTAAACAATCCAAACTGCCTCTAAAAAATAACATATATGGTGGCTCATAAATTTCAGATAAAAGTGCAGGATAATCATGTTCTCCAAATTTAACAAAATTTATATTATATGCTTTTAACAATGCTAAAGAACGATTACCATAATTAATATATTCTTCACCTAACCATTTTGCTTTTGAAATAACTCTACCAATTAAAAAGCAAACATCATCTATAGACATTAAACCAAGTGCAGCCACATTGTCAAGTTTATCTTCCATTAATTTCTTCTCTTTTGCAGTTAAAAACGAAATATTTGCTAAAGCAAGCATCAATGGTAGCTTTTCACCGTATTTATTTATTTTTTCCAATAAATCAGTTTGTTGTAAACTGTGCATCTAAAACCACCTTTTTATTTGCTCTTGCTTCAGCTTTTTTCTCCTCAGAAGTGGAAAGTCTTTCAATTTTATCATACAAATCCACGGCACCGTCAAAATTACCATTTTCATAATAAGCACGAGCAAGCACAAACATTGCATCTGTATGTTTTGTATCAATAGTCAAAAGTTTTTGCAAATATGGAATAGCCTTAAAAGATTCATTAAATTCAAAAACATATAAAATTGAAAGGCCATATAATGCACGCACATAAGTATTTTCTAATTCGATTGCACGTAAATATGATTTTTCAGCCAAATTTAAATATTGTATGCTTTTTGCATCGTCTCCTGTTGCATCAAAATCCAACGACGCTTTGCTCATAAAACCTGCACATAATCCAACGTAATAAAATAAATTTTGATTTGCCGGATATATAGCAACGGCCTTTTGAAATGCCTCTAAAGCCTTTCCATACATTCCTTCATCCATATAGTGAGTACCTAAAATTTTATACCAAATACCCACCTGACTTTCGCTAGATATAATATCAATTATACGCAATTCATACTTTTTAATTGCATCTTCCAATTCTTCAATTGTAGTTGGTGAAGAAACTCCCGTTTCCATAACTTGCATACGTTTTGCAGTTTTTGTTAAATTTGCATTACAACTAAAAAACAAAAAGCCAATCAACAATAAATAAATAATTTTTTTCATTAAAATACTCCAATAAAAATAAAACTTAATAATAATCCTTTTTAATAATGTTAAATAAAATTTACGTCTTTATCAAGAAACCAAATCACTTCTTGCACATTTTTTTACTTATTTTTTTATTTTGGAAAAAAATCTCTGTGATAATCACGCAGTTGTTCATCATCCACATGAGTATAAATTTGTGTTGTTGCTAAATCACTATGCCCAAGCAATTCCTGTACACTTCTTAAATCTGCACCACCGGCAAGTAAATGAGTGGCAAAAGAATGGCGTAAAGTATGCACCTTTGCATCAATGCCTGTTTGAGCCTCCAATTCTTTAAATCGTTTCCAAATGCCTTTTCGGGAAATGGGTTTCCCTGCATAATTTACAAAAAGTGTAGCAACCATTTTATGACCAACAAGCTGAGGTCTTCCTTCATCAAGCCATTTTTTTAACCAAAAAAAAGCATCATCACCAAAAGGTACAACTCGTTCTTTGTCTCCTTTACCATGAACCCATAAAAGTCGCTCAGACAAATGTACATTTTGCAAAAGTAAATCGGAAACTTCACTAATACGAAGTCCACATGAATATACTAATTCAAATAAAGCTCTATCGCGCAAACCTAATGGCGTAGAAATATCGATGGAACTTAATAAAAAATCTACTTGCTCTACAGTTAAAACAGACGGAATACGTCTATTTGATTTTGGCCGTTCCAATAATAATGCAATATTTTCTTTCCAAATACCTTGTTGCGTTAAAAATGTACCAAAACTACGCAATGCAGAAATATCCTTTGCCATGGTTAAAGAATCTAAACCCTGTGTTTTGCGTTCCACTAAATAATATAATAAATCTTGTACTGTAAGAGAAGAAATTTTTTTATTCTGCTTTTTACACCAGACAAGCAAAAACCGTATACTCGTTTCATAAGTTTGTGCCGTTAAAACACCTTTTCTGTCAACGGTAATAAGTTCATCGTAGAATTGAGAAAGCAGATTTTGTGAAGATTTTTCAAAATCATTCAATAAAAATGCCTCCGCAGATAAAATTAATCAACATTTCCCGTCAAATTAATGGGACGACGCTCCTGTGCGGCTTTACGTAAACAAGCAGGTGTTTCTAAATAACTTTCATCAGAATGTATATTTCTTGCAGAAAGACCTGTTTTAACAGAAGTTGATTTTCCCGAACGCATTTTTTCCCATTCTTGAGAACTAACAAAACCACCATTATCTTCAAAAGGAGAAACTTTAGATTTATCAAAAACAGAAGCGTCTATTTGAGTGTCATTATTTTTTGTTGATGAATGATTAAAACCCGTTGCTATTACCGTTACGGAAACAAAATCTCCCATTGATTCTTCAATTATCTGTCCATTAATTATGTGAACATTTTCATCTGCAGTTGCACGAATTATATTTATTATTTCTGCAGTTTCTGTAATTGAAAGATTTTCACCGCTTTTAATATTTACAAGAATATTTTTTGCACCGGCAATATCTGAATCTTCCAACATAGGATTACTTATTGCTTTACTTGCAGCTTCAACAGCACGATTATCTCCACTGGAAGTACCAACACCAAGAATTGCATCTCCTTTTCCTTCCATAGTCGTTCTAACGTCTGCAAAATCAATATTAATTTCACCTTGATTTGTTATAAGGTCGGAAATACCTTGTACTCCTTGACGCAAAACATCATCTGCAACCAAAAAAGCTTGTTTTACAGGAGTTTTTTTATCAACAATTTTTAACAGATGTTCATTAGGAATAACAATTAATGTATCAACATTTTCATGAAGTTTTTTTATGCCTTCTTCTGCAAGTTTTTCTTTAACCTTTCCTTCAAAATTAAATGGCTTGGTAACAACACCAACAGTTAATGAACCTTGTTCTTTTGCAATTCGAGCAATAACAGGAGCAGCTCCCGTCCCTGTTCCGCCACCCATTCCGGCAGTAACAAAAACCATATCCGCACCTTTAATTATATTTGCAATTGTATCTTTATCTTCTTCTGCTGCTTTTTCACCTATTTCAGGTTTGCCACCGGCACCCAAACCTCCGGTAAGTTTACTACCAATTGGAATTTTTACAGGTGCCTTTGAACTGTTTAATGCTTGCAAATCCGTATTTGCAACGACAAAATCAACATCTTTAATGCCGGCATCAATCATGCGATTTACAGCATTAGAACCACCGCCACCCACACCGATAACTTTTATAATTGTAGGTCCGGCTTTGTGCTCTCCAACAATAGAAAAATCTAACATTTTCTCCTCCCACCACAGAACAAAACTTGATTTTATTTTATCTTATTTTATGCAAAATTATCAATAGTAAATGATAAATATAACTAGAAAAATTCCTTAAAAAATGTAATTACAGAATTTTTCAAATTTCCTTTTATTTTTTTATGCTTATTATCATTGGAAGTAGCACCATATTTTAATTTAATGTCATCGGCAGTAGAAGATACTAATCCTATCACAGTAGCAAAAGTAGGTTTTTTATAAATATCAACTTGTCCACCAAGGTTTAAGGGAGTTCCCACTCTAACACAAGAAGTATCAAAAACTTTTCCGGCAAGCTCAGTTGCTCCTTCCATTAAAGCACCGCCTCCCGTCAAAATAATATTGCCGGACAACTGTTTTAATTTTGTTTGCTGAGCAATTTTTTCACGAATCATATTAAAAATTTCTTCCATACGCGGTTCAATTATTTGACAAATTTCATTTCTTGAAATTACTTCAGGAGGTCTGCCACCAACACCGGGAATTATCACTTCTTCATATTCATCAAGTAATTCTTCAAAACAACAACCATATTTTAACTTTATATTTTCTGCAGTTTCAATTGATATTCCGCGCACTTTAGAAATATCAGTTGTCACCATTATTCCACCTACAGGAATTGAAGTTGCATAAATTGGTGCTCCTCCAATTAAAACCAAAATGTCAGTTGAACCGCCACCTAAATCTATCAAAATTGAACCTAACTCACGTTCTTCCTGTGTTACCACAGAAATGGATTGTGCCAATGTTTTCGATTTAATTCCTTGAACAGAATAACCTGCTCTTTCAATGCATTTATTAAAATTCATTGCTGATGAAGAAACAGCTGTCATAATATGTGCTTCAACTTCCAAACGAACACCGATCATATTTATGGGATCTTTTATACCGGTTTGACCGTCAACGATATAAGATTGTGGAATAATATGAAGAATTTCTTTTCCCGTTGGAAAATTAATTGCTCGTGCCGCTTCAATTACTCGATGAACATCTTCTTTTTTTATTTCATGATTATTTTTACCCTTTGCAGTAACTCCAACAATACCTTTTGAATTAATACTCTCAACTTGATTCCCGCCAATTCCGGTTACAACAGCACTAACTTCGCGACCTGCCATCATTTCCGCTTGTTCAATTGCTTGTGTAACTGAACGCATAGTTGCATCGATATTAACAATAACTCCACTTCTTAAGCCCGTTGAAGAACATTCGCCCACACCCAAAACTTGCAAAACATTTTCATCGTCAAATTCTGCAATAACTGCACGAACATTACTTGTGCCAATATCAAGACCAACTATCATTTCGTTCAAAATATATCCTCCAAAAAATCTTACAAAACAGTTTTGTAAGAAACAGAACCATAACGCAAATCTACTTCCTTAACATTTTCTTCCAGCTTATCAATAACATCTAAAACAATCATCATATATTGTAATGACTCCAAGCTTAAATTTCTATCCGTTAAAACACGTGTGTGATATTGAACAGGATAAACCATTAAATCATAATTATCATATTCTTTTGGAATCACACGAATTTCTGAAATTACAGAAAAATAACTTGGATTTGACTTCTGAATTGTAGCAATTTGTTCAGCAATTGGGCGAAGTTTTCTATGCAAACGTGTTCCTTCAATTTTCCCGTCAAAAGCTAAACCGGTAATTAAAGGAATATTTTCATTTGGAATTCTTTCGTCCATAGAGAATAATACACCATTTTTATCAATTTGAACAGATACTGTTTTATCATCAATAGAAACTAATGTTGCAGCAACAGGAATTCTTTCATAAATTTGTACAAAAACTTTATCCGGAAAACGTTTTTCAACAATAACAGATTCTATTGAATAATTTTGACTTAAATTCATAACAACATTTTCTGTATTAAAATTTATCCAAGGTTGTTCAATCTCTGTGCCACACATTGAGCGTAGTTGAGTTTCGGTAAAATTTGTTTGACCCGTAAAAAAAATGTCAACACTTGAATATAACGGCATAAAAATCAAATATACAACTACTTCAACAACTAAAATTATTGCAAAAATAAATACTAAGATTTTTAATGCTTTTAATTTAATATCGCTTTTTTTTGCATAATTTTTGTCTTCAACTAATATGCCTGCTGTATACATTGCTGTTTCACTCATGAGCCTACCTCATTTCTTATTTTATTATCAGTTTTAATTATATTAATTAACAAGCCACACATAATTAATGTAGTAACTAAAGATGAACCACCTGAAGAAAAAAACGGCAATGGAATTCCTGTAGAAGGCAGTGCTCCACAAACAACACCGCAATTTAATAATGATTGAAAAACTATGCTCACAATTAAACCAAAAGCTGTCATTCCACAAAATTTATCAACACAATTAATTGCCATTTTAAATCCTTTAAAAGCAAAATATGCTAAAAGAGCAAAATATATCAAAACACCTACAAAACCCATTGCTTCAGCCCACCCGGCAAAAATAAAATCTGCCTGTACTTCCGGAATTGTTGAAACACTGCGTAATGTACTATTAATTCCCTTTCCCCAAAAACCTCCGGCAGAAATTGCCTTACATGCGGCATTTACTTGATAATTTAATCCATGCAAATCATACGAACGATTAAAAAAGCCAATTATTCTATTTACACGATATTGTTCTGTAAATATAAACAAAATAATAATAGGAAAAATAAAAACAAAAAAACTAACAAACCAACGTAATTTAACACCAAAAACATAAAACATTATCAATGCAATAACAATACAAAAAAAAGCAGTTGAAAAATCATCTTGTGCAAAAATAATTAAAACAAAAACAAAAAGCATCATAGCTGCATTTGCAACAGGAACGGAACCATCTTCTCGTTCCTTTGAAAAAATATTTGCCAAAAACAAAACTAAAACCGGTTTTACAAACTCTGAAGGCTGTAAACGCCCTAAAAGTGGCATTTTTATCCAACGGCGAGCACCATTTAAAGTTAATCCAATTCCCGGAACAAAAGTTAACAAACATAAAAACATTGTACTAAAAACAATAATCGGTAACATTTTTTTTATCACTGAAATTTTAATAAACATAACAATGAGCATAAAAACAAAGCCAATCATTGCATATATAAGTTGCCTTTTAATAAAATACAAACTGTCGCCTTTAATTCTAAATGCGGTTTCTGCGGAGGCAATATATAAAGTAACCAAACCAAGACCTAAAAGTAAAACAACAGAAACTAAAATTCCATTATCTTTATTTGAGTTTTTTATAATTGGTTTTTGAGCAAAAACAGTTGATACACTCACAACTCTTCTCCCGTTTTTAACATTGCTTCCAGCATATTTACAATTCTTTCCAAAGCTAAGCCACGTGAACCTTTTAGTAAAACCATATCAGAGCGTTTTAAATTTTTTTTCAAAAACAATGCTATATTTTCTATTACATTATCGTCAGCTTTTTCATAATAAAAAATTTCAATTGATTTATTTTCATTTTTTAAATATTTTTTTATAACTTTTACAGCATCTTTCATTTCTTTACCGACAAAAATATTACAAATTCCTTTAGAAACATTTTTGCTTGCATTAGCAACTAATTCACCCACTTTTTCATGTTCTTTTTTTGAAACATTTCCTAATTCAAGCATATCACCAAGAATAAAATATTTTTTTCCTTCAATATCTACTCCACTACAAAAATTTAATGACGCAGCCATTGAATCAGGATTAGCATTATAACAATCTAAAATTAAAGTACAACCTTTTATATTTGCAAAATTTCTTATAATCTGTGCACGACCAAATAAAACTTTTACTTTTTCCAATCCTTGAGCAATTTTTTCAGATGATATTCCCAACTCTTTTGCCAAAGCAACAACGCCTAAAGCATTTAAAAAATTATATTTTCCATATAACTTAAAATTTACAGCATTGTTATCAATAAAAAATCTGGTACCTTCCAAACCTCTATCTTGTACATCACTAATACAGCTCATACTAGGACTATAATATTTAATTTTTCCTTTTAATCCTTTTGCCAAAAACTTTGCATAGTCATCATTTTTATTCACAAAAAGCACACATTCATCTGTAAAATAGTTACAAGCACTCTTCTTTTCAATCGCAATATTATCACGACTACCCAAAATACCAATATGAGCCGTTCCAATATTTGTAATCAAAACATATTTTGGTCGAAGTACATTTGCAAGCTCAGCCATCTCACCTGCACGATTCATACCCATCTCAAAAATTCCAAACTTATGTTCCGCCCTTATCTTAAAGACACTAAGTGGCAAGCCTGTTTCAGAATTTAAATTTCCTTCATTTGCTATAACATTTCCAACTTCTTTAAAAACGCTTAGTGCAATTTCTTTTGTTGTAGTTTTACCACTGGAACCGGTAATTCCGATTTTTATTAAATTGGGAAACTTTTGTACATACTTTGCAGCTATAGCCTGTAATGCAAATAAAGTATTTTCAACACCAATTATCCACACATTTGAGCCGGACAATGTAGCAATTTCTTTTCCATTACTTTCCACCCAAGAAATTGCTACAAAAACTGCCACAGCTCCATTTTTAATTGCCTGATGTATATAAATGTGTCCATCTTGTACCTCTCCCACCAATGGTACAAAAAGACAGTCTTTTTCAACATTGCGCGAATCTGTTGCCACAGAAAAAAATGCAAAATCTGTTTCACCTTTACAAACAATTTTTCCATTAACTGCTTCAAGCACTTCTGTTAAAGTCAACAAACTCATTTTTTTCCTCCTGTTACTTCAACACGAATTATTTCACTTGAATCTGCTTTTCGCATTCCCAATTCTTCTGTGGCAATTTTTTCAATACGTTCTGAACTTGAAAGTAAATTAATTTCAGAAATTAACTGATTATTTTTTTCAATTAAATCTGCTTGTTGTATCTCAAGCTTACGAATTTCATCTTCAAGTTTTGCATAACGTTTTGACTGAAAACCTTGAAAAATTAAAAGGGAAGGAATACCCAAAGCGAGAATAATTAAAGCAATTGTTTTCAATACATTTTTCATAAAACTCTTAAATCCACAAAATTATATTATTTTTTCCTAATCACACGCAACTTTGCACTACGAGAAGGAGAATTTTCTTCAACTTCTTTAGCTGAAGGCAAAACCGGCTTTCTTGTCAAAAGTTCGGCACGTGGCTTTCCTCCACATTGACAAACCGCTACTTCAGGCGGACAAATACATTTCTTTGCTAAATCCCTAAAATAGTTTTTCACAATTCTATCTTCACCGGAATGAAATGTTATAACACCCATTTTGCCACCATTTTCCAACACTAAAAATGCATCTTTCAATGCTTTTTCTATACGTTCCGTCTCAGAATTTACCGCAATTCTTATCGCTTGAAAACTTTTTGTTGCCGGATGAATTGCCCCATGACGATACTGAGACGGAACAGCATCATATATCACATCCGCCAATACTTTTGAAGAAACTATCTTGCTAGCTTTTCTTGCCTCAACAATTGCCTTTGCAATTCGCCTGCTATATCGCTCTTCACTATAATTAAAAAATAAATCTGCCAAATCCTTTTCTTTAAATGTATTTACCAGCTCTTCAGCACTTATTATAGAATCGGGATTCAATCTCATATCCAATTTTTCATCTAATCTAAAAGAAAAACCTCTTTCACTTTCTTCATAATGAAAAACTGAAATACCCAAATCAAACAAAATTAAATGTGGTTTTTCAGAATCAGAAGAAAAATTGGCATAAAAATCATTGAACCAACCACGAAAAAAACTCATTCGCCTACCAAAACATTCAAGTCTTATCTTTGCTTTTTCCTGAATTTTAGGATCTGCATCCAAACCTAAAATTCTTAAAGTCTCAAACTTTTGTAAAAAAGCTTCAGAATGTCCGCCTTCACCCAATGTAGAATCAATCATGAATGCATTCTTTTCATAAATCTCACCAACAGGAGAAAGATAATCTAAACATTCATTTAACAAAACCGGTTTATGAACAATATTCAATACATTCATCTACAAACAAATTTCACTCAATTTTTCTGTAGCTTCCCTAAAAGAAAGCTGTGTTTCATCAAGATATGCAGCATATTTTGCAGCATCCCACAATTCAATATATTTATTAATTCCAAGAATAACACAATCCTTTGAAAGATTTGCATATTCTCTTAAACTTTGGGGAATAGAAATGCGTCCCGATTTGTCAAACTCAACTTCTTGTGCAGGAGCAATTAAATGTCTTAGAACAAGACGCGAACCGGGATTAAAAGGTGAAGCATTTTGCATTAATTTATCGCTAAAATTTTTCCATTCTTCCGGAGTATAAAGCCATAAACAACCGTCCAAGCCCTGAGTAATCATGAGAACATTTTCTGTTAATTCAGAACGTAACTTTGAAGGAAACATAATTCTACCTTTTTCATCCAAAGTGTTCTTATACTCACCCGTTAGCTTTTCCATACCACTACTTACCACTTTTCTCCACTCTTTCCCACCTATATTATATTTTAACCTAAAAATTTGTAATGTCAACAAAAAAAATGCCGAAAATGTTACAAATTGGTTTTTTTTCTACCATATAGGTATACAAACATATAGTAAAAGAATGATAAATACATTTAACGAAAGTAATTTACATAACAAACTTAAAAACTTATACGCACAAAAATTTTCAGGAAAAACCGAACAAAAAATTGAAAATTATATTTGCGATATTGTGTGTAAAAATGGAAATATTATTGAAATTCAAACGGAAAATTTTTCAAACATATTAATAAAATTAATAAAATTACTAAAAAATCATAAATTAACAGTTGTTTTTCCTTTATCAAGCAAAAAAACAATTAAAAAAATTAATGCATTTGGCAACATTATCGAAAAAAGAATAAGTCCCAAAAAACAAAATATTTATTCAATTTTTGACCAAATAATGAGAATATATCCCGTTTTACTTGATAAAAACTTCACATTAGAAGTTTTAATTTCAGAAATTACAGAAACCAGACTTATAACAGAAGAACCTGTACAATTAAAAAATAAAAGTCGTCGATTTAAAAAAAATTTTATAAAAATCGACAAAACCTTAGATACAATCATTGAAAAATATGTTTTTAAGAATAAAGAAAATTATTTACAACTTTTACCAAAAGAATTATGTGAAGTTTTTTCAACAAAAGACTTATTCAAACAATGCGGTAAAAAAAATGCTTATAAATTAATGTGGGTTTATAAAAAATTGGAACTGCTTGAATTTGTAAAAAAAGAAGGTAACACAAATTTTTATAAAATATCTAAATAAAGCAAGCAAACAAAAAAAAAGAGCTTTTAGGCATAAAGCCTCAAAGCTCCTTTTTTTACAAAAATATAATATTACCAGTTATCATTCATGTCGTCTTCATCACGGTTTTCAATGTCATACAAATCAGTAACAGCACGCATATCATCAAAATAAATATAATAAGAACCACGTGCGTCCATAGGATTACAGTCAACACGGAAACCTATAATGCGTAGACCAGGCCTATCTCCATGATATGCACTTGTTTGAATAATACCATGTTCTCCATCCGGAGAAGGAGGAACTGCAACAGTCATTTTTTTCCAACCTGAAAACTGAAGCTCACCCATATAAAGCTCAAAGTTATTACCAAAATAATCTTGAACAAGCAAGTTTAATTTATGAGGTTTGTTACGTCCTACTACCCAAATTGAAACGGTTTTTGTAATACCTTCAATTGGAATAGGTCGAGCGGATGTAATATAAAAAGAGTTAACACCACGACGGAAAAACTGAGCTTTAACACCTAAAACTTTAACATCAGGAGCATTTGTTTTTTCTGTTTCTGCCAAAGGTTCTTTTGCACTTGGACCACCGTCGAAAAGACGTGCAGTAATAACTCCGTCATCTGGAGAAATACGAGCATTCCAAGAACCTTCTCTTTCAAACATTTCAACTGAAACTTCACGTAAAGCCAAGCGAGCAGAATCCGCTCCAATAATATTCGGATCAGGATCCGAAGCACTTGTATAATATTGATCTTGTGCATAAATCATCGTTGCACAAAAAATAATCATTAATGCTAAAATAATTTTTTTCATTTTGCATCAACCTCCTTAGTTGAAGAATATCCTGAATCTGAATCACCAAAATCAACTGCCTTTAACTCATAACCGTCAAAAATATTGTTAAGAGTATGTGCGGTAAATTTAAGTTGATCAAAGAAAATTGAAAAATTGTCCACATATTCGTTAGGATCCGTACGAACTCGGAAACCTACAAAAGAAAGATTTTGCGGAGCAGTGCGAAGACGTGATTGTTGACGAATTGATGAAGGAATATTAATGACTATATTTCTCCAACCGTTAAAATTCAACGGTGTAGCACGAAGTACATGCACACGACCATCTGAATCGCGAATCATTGCTTCAAGAACATATGCATAGTTCGCACCCCAAACCCAAAGATCCATTTGTTTTACAAGACCGCTAAGCGGAATTTCAAAACTTGATTGTTCACCATCGTCACCTTCGGCAACAGGCAAAATTTCAAACCAATTGTCCCCTTTTCGGTCAAAAGCAACTTGAACACCATATACTTTAGGTTCAGCATCTTCTGCTTGCAAAGGACGAAGAGAATTCGGCACGCCGTTAAAATAACCGGCTTTTGGGAAACCATCGGCAATAAAACGACTTGTTCTAAGGGCCCATGTCCAATTATAAGTTTTTCCATGGAACTGATAATTTTGTTCCCCTTCAGTATCAAAATTGTCCAACATCAATGTTTCAACGCTTTTTGTACTTGGTTGTGCAAAAACAGGTGCACAAAACAAAGCAAATAGCATAAAAATCATTAAGACTAAAACGCCATGTTTCATTAAAAACTCCTTTAATTCATTAACGACACAATAATGCATTTACTAAAGTATCAATTAAATTATAATTCGTCAATCATTTTTTGTCAAACTGTTTAAATTTATTTTACGAAAATTATACATATTTATTACAAACTTTTCAATTGAAATAGTTTAAATATCGATGTATAATTCTAGCAATAACTTTAAACTAATTAAAGAGGAGTTTTTATATGATAAGTTACAAAGATTTAGGTCTTGTAAACACAAAAGAAATGTTTGCAAAGGCCATGAAAGGCGGTTACGCAGTTCCGGCATACAACTTCAATAACATGGAACAATTACAAGCTATTATCCAGGCATGCGTTGAAACAAAAAGTCCCGTAATTTTACAAGTTTCTGCAGGAGCACGCAAATATGCAAACCAAACATTGTTGCGCTATATGGCACAAGGTGCCGTTGAATATGCAAAAGAATTAGGTTGTGCAAAACCGCAAATTGCACTTCACCTGGACCACGGCAACTCTTTTGAACTTTGTAAAGACTGCATCGACATGGGATTTTCTTCGGTAATGATTGACGGCTCTTCACTTTCATTCGATGAAAATGTTGCTCTAACAAAAAAAGTTGTTGAATATGCACACAAATACGATGTTACAGTTGAAGGCGAGCTTGGTGTACTTGCCGGAGTTGAAGACGATGTTGTTGCAGAAGAAAGCCACTATACAAAACCTGAAGAAGTTGAAGAATTTGTATCGCGAACGGGCGTTGATTCATTAGCTATCTCCATTGGAACATCACACGGAAGATCCAAATTCAAACCTGAACAATGCACACGCAATGCAGACGGCATCCTCATTCCACCACCACTTGCTTTTAACATATTAAAAGAAATAGAAAAAAACCTACCGGGCTTTCCAATCGTTTTACACGGCTCTTCAAGCGTTCCACGAAAATACGTAGAAATTATTGAAAAATACGGTGGTAAACTTCCTGACTCAATTGGGATACCGGAAGAACAACTTCGTCAAGCTGCAAAATCCGCCGTTTGCAAAATAAATATAGACTCAGACGGTCGCTTAGCCATGACAGCGGCAGTACGCCAAACATTAGCCGAAAACCCGGGCGAATTTGACCCGCGTAAATATTTAGGACCGGCACGCGATGAACTAAAAAAAATGTATGCAGAAAAAAATATCAACGTTTTAGGTTCTGCAGGCAAGATTTAAGATTAATATGGGCGCAAAATCCGGCTTTTCGGGGTTCGCTCACGCTCATTCCCCACGAGTAAAACTCGTGGGTGAACTGAACGCCCCTACAATCCGGTGCGCACAATCTACAAAATTTTTAGCATATTAAGAAATAGTTAAATCAACTTGTCCGGAAAAAGTCCAATAAATGGTATTATCTTATGTCGTAAAAATACGCAACTGCACTATAATGAAATAATTTCCGGCAATTAATCCTGAAACAGTCGGTTCAGTTTCGTCAAAATCCTTACTTACCACAACTTCATTTTGATCTGCAGTACAAATTTTCCACGCCTTTTTAGTTTCTATATCCTCAGGGAGCGTCGTTATAATATTTCCATCACCATATTTAATAGTATAATTAAAACTAACGGAATTAGTCTCGGTATCAAAAGAAATATCGAAAAAATCAACACTAATATTATTCAACAAAGTAAAAGCAAAACCCGGTCCCGGTAACGCAATATTACCTTCTGTAGTCAAAACGGGAACAACTAAAACTGTGTCAACTATATTTGCATAAATAACATTATTACTGTTATCAACAATTTTTAGTGCTATTTTATATTTACCTACACCACAATTTACTTCATATATTAATGTACCACTTTCATCACATGATGTATCAGCTGTCAACGTTGAAAAATCAACAGCTGTACTTATATTATAAGTGTTAACAAAGTATTTATAGCTTGTATTTTTAGGCATATTTGTAAAAGTATATTTAATTTTTCCTGTTGCACCATCTTAAAAAATCACTTTCCATTAAATTAAAGGTAGAATTTGTAGGAACAGTATTTGTCAAATCAACTTGAATTGTTTTAGTAAGTACACTATAAGAAATACCTTCATCAACTAACTTTGCAGTTAGAGTTAGTTCCTATTTTGCCACAAGTAATTCTTTTTCAAAAAAATTATCTGTAATAGATATAGTCTCTTCAGTAATTTTATAATAGGAATAATTAGTATCTTCAACTCCATTTTCGTCTATGACATAACCTGATAAATAATATGTAAAATTTGCAGTTGAATAATCAGGAAAAGCTCTACTTAATGAGTTTGGAAAAACAACATTTAAAGAAACAATTAAAAATTTAGGTTTTTCAAAATTCGCATTTATAGAATCCATTTCGCAAGCAAAAAACAAAAAAAAAAAAAGTACTTGCAATTGCAAGAAAACAAATCTATAATGTACCAAGAAAAAGTTATAAGGATATTTTTAAAAGTTATGAAAAATGAAAAAAATACAAAACTTTTAAAACAAGTTTTAGAATTAATTGGCAACACACATTCATCTGTTTGTAATGTGTTTCCCGGATCTAAATTAAATTTTTCTTCATTATTGGAAAATTATGTACATTTTGATTTTTCGGAAGAAGAAGCGGAAAATCATTGGAAAAATATTATTGAGCGTTACCAAAAATTAAAAGAAAAACTTGGCAATGAAGCAAATGCACATCTGGCGATTGTAGATTATTTTACTAATTTTTCAAAACAAACACTTGACCAACCTATGCTCATTGAAGTACACGTTTTTAGGCAAACTGAGCAAGCAGCTATGATTGACAGCTTAACGGGATTATTTAATCGGCGTTATATGGACATAATATTAAAAAAAGAATTTAATCGCTGTACAAGATACGATAAAAATCTATCAATCTGCATTATCGACATTGACGATTTTAAAAAAGTAAATGATACTTTCGGTCATCAATTCGGAGATGACGTTTTACAGGAATTAGCAAATGCTTTAAAAAATGTTTTACGTGAAGAAGACATTGTTTGTCGCTATGGTGGAGAAGAATTTTTACTTATTTTACCTGAAACGGATAATAACGGTGCTTTTATTCTCTGTGAACGCATTCGAAAAAACATTTCTACCATTTATCCTTTTAAGGAAAAGAAAATTACTTTTTCTGCCGGAATTGCATCTTTTCCTGCTTGCGTTGGAGATCCGCAAACTTTAATTCGCTGTGCAGACCGTGCTTTGTATGAAGCAAAACTCTCAGGCAAAAATAAAACTGCATATGCACCGGAAGAAAGAAGAAAATTTAACCGCTTTCCTCAAGAATGGAAACTTGATATGTATGTTAAAAATCCGCGAAACTTAATTACCGGCATAAAAACAAAAAATGTTTCATTTGGAGGTTTGCATTTTGAATGTAATGAAAACTATCCTGTGGACACAAATTTATTTTTGCACTTTATAAATCCTGCGGATTCAAATAAAATAATTGAAGTAAAAGCTAGAATTACTTGGGCAAAAAAACTCGGTGAAATAAAATTCAACTATGGTGTAACTTTTATAAATTTGCCTGAAGTACTAAAAGAAGCATTTTCAACAGAAATATAATAAAAAAAAAGCTTGAACATATTGTCCAAGCTTTTTTTATAAGTAAATGTTATGAAAATCACACTTTTTTTACAATATAACCACTACGTAAACATCGTGTACAAATTTTCACGGTCGCCGTTGTTCCGCCTATTTCCGTCTTTACCTTAATAATGTTTGGTTTCCATGTGCGACGAGTATGATTATATGCTTTACTAACTTTATTTCCGCTCATTGGTCCTTTTTCACAAATTTCACATCTTCTTGACATATTTACACCACCTATAAATGTTTTTAACAAAAAATACTTTATAATACGTTCCAACAATTTATCAAAATATTTAATATTTGTCAATAATACAAAATATTTTCGTATTTTTATTAGGCTTGTAATAATAAAATATAAATGATATAAATATAAATAATAACATTATCGAGGTTTTTTTAATGGCATATTCAGAACCAACCAATCTTGCTGTTGTTGCTTGTCCGGGCGGGGAAATTTTTGCAAAAGAAGTAATTGAACACTTGTTACGTATGTACAAACATCGTTTCAAATTAAAGCAAAATGCAATTTCAAATCGCTATAATCTTGATAAAAACGAAATTATCAAAAAACTGAATTTCTACAATGATATGGAAACTTCAGATTTATTAACAAAAGGTCCCATAGATAAATACCGTTCTCCTAAATTTCTTGTAAATACTGAATTTACGTACTTTATGAATGGCGAATTTAAAACAGAAGTAAAAGAATGTATTCGTGGCAAAGACGTTTATATCTTTCAAGATGTTGAAAATCATCAAATTCTTTCTCTAAACGATGGTAAAAACAAAGTTTCGCTCTCGGTCAATGATCACTTAATTTCTCTTTTAGTTACTATTGATTCCGTTCGCCAAGCAGGAGCTTCAGAAATCACTTTAGTTTTACCTGTTTATCCTTATAGCAGGCAACACAAGAAAAAAGGACGCGAAGGTTTAACTGCAAGCATGTTAGGTCATATTTACGAAAACCTCGGAGTAAAAAGAATAATTACACTTGATATTCACTCACGAGAAATTGAAAACACTTTTGCAAGTGCAAACATTGAAAATCTTCATGCCAGCTACCAAATTATTCGTGAGCTTTCCCAGTTAGTGGATTTATCTGAAAATGGCGACGATATGGTCGTTGTTGCACCTGACACAGGAGCTGTTGACAGAAATAAATTTTATGCAACGGGATTAAAAAAGCCACTTGCCATGATTTACAAAGAAAGGGATTATTCTGTCATTACGCAAAATGCAAAAGATACAAATATTAAAGCAGTTAAGTTACTTGGAGACGTTCATGGCAAAGTTGCTTTTTTAGCCGACGATATGCTTGGAACGGGCGGAACGTTACTTAAAGCTATGGAATTTTTAAAAGAAGAAGGTGCAACAAAAGTAATTGCAGCTATCTCTTTACCTTTTTTTACAGGAAATGCAATTGAACAATTTAATGAAGCCTATAAAAAAGGTTATTTTTACAGAATCATTGGTACAAATGCTGTTTATCATGAAGAACTTTTAAAATGTGAATGGTATATTAAAACAAATGTTTCAGGACTTTTTGCAAATGTTATCGCACGTATTCATTACAATCAATCTTTAAGTGACTTACTTGACAATCGTAGCATAATTGAAAAATTAGTAAAAAAAGATAAATGAGACGTACTATTCTATGTTGTGATATAGGAACGTCCTCTTTTAAAGTTGCTCTTATTGATGAAAATGCACAAATAGTTTGTTATAAAAAGATTTATTATAACACTTCAGAAAAAAACTTATGGTTTAACTGTTTAGCAAAAATATGTTCTGAAATTTTTTATCAAATTGATAATTGTGAACTTGTCGCCATTGGAATTTCCGGTAACGGTCCCACGCTTGTTTCTGATGAAAAAGTTTATCTATGGAATAAAACACAAAATTTCAAAAAATATAAAGGTAACTCCATTTTTTTACCAAAACTTTTAAGCATTAGACATGAAAATGCTCAAATTTGGGAAGATACAAAAACTTTTTTTTGTGGGCCGGAGTTTTTATGTTGGCAGCTTACGGGAAATAAAATTACAAGCATTCCGGAAGAAAGATTTAAATCTTCTTACTGGACAGAAAAAGATTTAATTAAATTCAAAATAGACAAATCAAAGCTACCACAATTTAATTTATTTACAAATAGTGTAGGAAAATTACAAAAAAAAACACAGAACGAACTAAATATTCCAAACTCGTGTATTCCCACAAACGGAATCGATGTTTTTTGTACAGGAAGTGACTTTGTTGCTTTACTTATTGGCACTAATACGCTTTTTCCGGGCAACGCCTGCAACAGAACCGGCACAAGTGAAGGGATTAATTTATGCACTAAAATTCCATTAAAATCCTTATCTATTCGTACTCTTCCGTCCATAAATTCAAAATATTTTAATGCAAGCATTTTAATTGATGAATGCGGTGCTAAACTTGCTTCATATAAAAATACAGCTTTTAAAAATATTTCTTTTGAAAATGCAATAAAAAAAATCTTTGAAAATCCCAAAAGCAAAGGTTTTAAACTGTTGGAAGAAATGGCTTTTACAGTGAAAAATAAAATTAAAATTTTACAAAAGCATGCAAAAAAAGCCGGAATACAAGAAATTGAAAATTTAATAATTTCAGGAAATCAAAGCTCAATTCCCGAATTTTTACAACTAAAAGCCAATATAATTGGTATTCCACTTGAAACCACTACTTGCACCGATGCAGAACTCATGGGAAATTTTATAGTTGCATCTACAGGACTAAATCATTTTAACACAATTGAAGAAGCTGCAAGTTTTTGTGTACAAACAAAAGATATATTCGAACCAACAAAAAAATATAAAAAATTATTATAAATAAAATAAAAAAAATTGTATGTGATTTTTATAATTGTGTGTTATAATTTATTGGGTATGAAAATTCAAAAACTTAACGGTCCATTAGAATTTGAAAACGATGGAGACTTATCATTTTTTACGGTTGGCGTTGGCAGTGCTTTTTCAAAAGCACATTTTCAAAATAATATTCTCGTAATAAAAGGTAAAGATCATATTTTGATTGATTGTGGAACATTATGTCCATATGCGTTTCATAATTATAAAAGCAATATAACAAAAGTAAAAAACTTTCTTATAACTCATTCTCATGCCGACCATATTGGTGGATTGGAAGAAGTGGCACTTATGGGAAGATATGTTTCAAAAATGAAGCCAAACATGGTTATAACGAATAATTATAAACGAATTCTTTGGCAACAATCTTTGCGCGGAGGCAATTCTTACGGAGAAATGTCTTCTACAGGAAATTATTTAACTTTTGATGATTATTTTAAGCAAATTATTCCTAAACAGATTTGTAGAAAACCTCGCCCATTATATGAAGTTAATTGTGGTAACATAAATCTAAAAATTTTTCGAACCAAACATATTCCTGAACAAGGCGAAAGTTGGCGGAAATCTTTTTATTCATTAGGTGTTTTAGTTGATGAAAGAATTCTTTTTCCAAGTGATACAAGATTTGATAAAGAAATGCTTTATTGGATGCTAGAAAAATTTCCTAAAATAGAGTATATTTTTCATGATTGTCAATTTTTTACAGGCGGTGTTCATGCATCCTATGATGAACTGAAAACTTTACCTGAAGATATACGTAAAAAAATTATTTTGTGTCACATTAGCGACAATTATGTTAATTATGATGCAAAAGCAGACGGTTTTTACGGTTTTGCAAAACAAGGCTGTTATTATAACTTTGACAAATAAAATTTTAATGAAAAAGTATTAAAAATAAAAACAGGGGAAATAATGGTTTTTGACAGAAAAAAATATAAAACAGATGCAAAATTACAATTAAAAGGAAACGTTGGAAAATTTTTACCCGTTGTTTTAATTACCTTTATATTGATAATTATTTTAAACTTTATTGAATTAATTGCAAAAGATGTAAATTATATTTATCTATTAACATTCATAGTTATAGTTATGATTTCTTCTATACTAAAAATTGCAAATATATATTATTTTTTACAAGTCGTAAAAAATAATAATATTAAGTTTGATAATTTTCTTGACGGTATGAATCTTTGGCTTAAAGGCATTTTAAGTACTTTATGGCAATCTTTATGGATTACTATTTGGAGTTTCTTTTTTATTATTCCCGGCATTATCAAATCCATTGCCTACTCACAAATGGACCTTATTATTGCAGATAATCCTAATATTTCAGTACCAAAAGCTATGAAGCTAAGCATGGCAATGACAAAAGGCTATAAAAGCGAATTATTTATTTTAAGTTTGAGCTTTTTAGGCTGGTTTATTTTAGGAACATTAACTTGTGGAATAGCATTTGTTTGGATTTATCCATATATTCAGTTAACGTACACAAATACATATTTTGCACTAAAACGTAATGCACTTACAACTGGTATTTTACAAACACATGATTTTAATTAAACAGGAGTTATTATGAAAAAAAACCGAACCGGTCTCCTTATATTTTTAATTTTGCTTATTCTTCTTATAATTACCGGTGTTTTATTTTTGCTAAACTTTGACAAAACACAAAATTCTCCTAAAATTGATTTAAGAATTAACTCCTCCCCTTTTCAATTTAGTTTTTCAAAAGATAGTTCCATGACACCAACTTTTTCAGAATATATTGCCATTTTGTATATTGAAGGAACCATAACTGAAAAAACAAAAACATATGACCACAAAAAATTTATTCAGACAGTAAAAAATTTACAAACAGACACAAAAAATGTCGGCATAATGCTTTTTATTGATTCTCCGGGAGGCACGGTCTATCATTCCGACGAAATATATTTAACTTTGAAAAATTATTCAAAAACAAATAAACCCGTTTGGGCATATTTAGGCTCCATGGCGGCTTCCGGCGGTTATTACATTGCTTGTGCAGCAGATAAAATCATTGCAAACAGAAACTGCTTAACCGGCTCCATAGGTGTTATTGCAGGACAGTCTGTTGATATAACCGGTTTCTTAGAAAAACATGGCATAAAAATGACAACCATTACCGCCGGAAAAAACAAAAATATGCTGAACATTGACAGTCCTGTGACAGATGAGCAAAAAGCCATTATGCAGTCTATTGCCGATGAAGCATATGAGCAATTTACAGGTATCATTGCGGCAAGTCGCGGTTTAACAATAGCACAAACAAAAAAACTTGCCGACGGACGTATTTTTACAGCAAATCAAGCTTTGAAAAACAAACTAATTGATGCAACTGACAGCTTTGAAAATACGATAGATAAATTTACCGAAGAATTATCCGAAAATTTATCTAAAAAAGTAAAAGTTAAGCATATTGAAAACAAGTCAAAAAACAACATTGCAGATTTTTTCATGGAAAAAATACAAAATATTATACCCAAAAATGAACTTGAAAATGTAGTGAATATGTTTGCATTACCGGATAATCTCGATTTTCCTGCATATTACTATGCAAAATAATTAAATGGAAAGATGTTTTTTGAATGTCGTTGCTATTTCTAATAGATTCAAAGGTTTTTTAAAAAATTCCGCAGCACCCATTTCTTTTAGTTGTTTTTCAATATTACCATTTTCTAAAGCAGTAATTACAAAAACAACAGGTTTGCCGAATTCTTCAGTTGTGTAAATGCGTCGACAAATGTCAAAACCGTCAACGCCCGGCAAATCCAAATCAAGAAAAACACAATTTGTTTTTTTATTTGCTAACTGAGCACCTGCATCAAAGCCATTAAAAGCTTGAACAATTTCTAAATTATCAAATTCGCGTTCTAAATATTTTGATAAAACAGTATTTAATCCAATGTCGTCATCTACAATTAAAACATTTATATTTTTATCTAAGTTTTTTGTATACATTTCAAGAATTTCAGCAGGAATTCGCATTTTGCGAGATTTCATAAAATCAACTAAATCATCTAAATAAACACGATATTGACCACCGGGAGTGCAAAATGCTGTTAAATATCCGTTACGAATCCAATTAATTGCTGTTTGATTTACAACCCCACAAATATTTGCAACTTCCAATGCAGAATATACTATTGTTTTATTTGACTCTTTTGCCATACTTTCCTCTTTTTATTTAATACATAACAAGTCTATACTATTTTTAGACTTTTGTAAAAGACTTTTTCATTTTATCGTATTTTTTATTATTTTATAATCAAATCCTAAATTCATCAATTTTTTAACAATTTTTACATCATCATATCCAAGATTTTTACACTTGCACAATGCTTTTTCAAAAATTATATTTTCATCAATATTTTCAAAATAATTATCAATAGCTTTTTGTGCAACATTTTTATTAATGCCCCTAGAACATAATTCAGCAAAAAGTTTAATTTTTCCTTCTGTATGTCTAATCATTCTATTTTGAATCCATGCTTGTGCAAAACGGCTATCATCGAGAAATCGCTCTTCTTCAAGAACATCTAAAACTTGTTCTATAATTTCTTTTTTAAAACCTTTTTTATAAAGTTTTACTGTCAAACCTTTTCTGCATTGTTCTGCCCTATTCAAATAATTCATGGCAAAATGCTCAACAACATAGCAATACGCAGAATGCATCAGTTCTTCAAGTCTTGCACCTGAAAAAACAGAACCAATAAATAAATCATCTTCATTTAAAAAATTAAAATATCGTTCGGAGATAAAAAAAGAAGGTCCCGACAAAAACTGCAATTTACTACAGAATGCACTGACCTTCTTTTTCTCAATAAGTTCAAGTTTAGTTTTTTCAAGAGGTGTGCTTGCACAAAAATCTTGTTGCAAAGACAAATCCATAAACAAATCGAACCTGAAAAATTAACGTTTGCTGAACTGAAATTTTCTACGAGCACCACGTTGACCAAATTTCTTACGTTCAACCATACGTGAGTCACGTGAAAGATAATTATTTGCTTTAAGTGCTGCATGGTTATCTTGATCAACTTGAATTAAAGCACGTGAAATTCCATGTAAACAAGCACCGGCTTGGCCATTAAGTCCGCCACCGGTAACATTGATAACAATATCAAATTTATTTTCGTTGCCGGTAACCATTAGAGGTTGCGTAACAACTTGAATTTGTTCTGCAGTTGCAAAGTATTCATTAACATCTTTGCCATTTACGGTGATTTTTCCCGAACCTTCACGAACAAAAACACGAGCAGTAGCTGTCTTTCGTCTACCTGTTCCAATACCAATATTTTTTACCACAATAAACTCCTAATTAAACTTCCAACGGTTGAGGGTTCTGTGCAGCGTGCGGATGTTCGCTACCGGCGTAAATTTTTACGTTCTTTAACAATTTGCTACCTAGACGTCCATTTGGAAGCATACCTTTAATTGCAAGTTGAAGTGGCTTTTCAGGATGTTTTTCAGCCAATTTTGCATAATTATGAGCTTTTAAACCGCCAACAAAACCTGTATGTTTGTAATACATTTTATCTTCAACTTTATTACCTGTCACAGCGATTTTATCAACGTTAATTATAACAATAAAATCACCCATTTCTTGATTAGGTGTAAATGAAGATTTGTGCTTTCCACGAAGCATAAAAGCTACTTTGGATGCAACACGACCGAGCGACTTATCTGATGCATCAATAACATACCAGTTACGAACCGCTTCGCTTTCTTTTAAATAAATAGTTTTCATGTATAAACCTTGTACTATAAACTTTTTGGGATTATTACACTAGCATCCGGTAATATCCCTACTAAAAGGTGAGCAAACCTTTAGTATGTGCCCATGATAAAACACTTAGGCTATTAGTATACGGGATTTAAATATATCATTTTTAGATAATTTATTCAAGAGCTTTACTTGCTTCTTCTTCTCTTTTTGCTTCCTGTTTATCTTTTAAATCAGCAATACCTACAAATAAAGCAACTAAACCAATCAATGCTGACAAAACAGGTGCAGCCCCTTTTAAAAACATAATAACTTCAGCAGACCAATTAAGACAGCAAGGCAAAAGCGCAAAAACAGTAAATCCAATAAGAATAAAACCAACTATTATTGAAACCATTTTTCCTCCACTTTATAAAAAACTAAGTAATTGTAGCATATTTTTTTTGACTTGTAAACTTTTAATTTTTGATTTATAATTTTAAAAAATATATAGAATAAGGAAGTGCTATGAAAATTGCTTTAATTAATGAAAACAGTCAAGCTGCAAAAAACGAACTAATTTTTAACACTTTGAAAAAAGTTGTTGAACCGATGGGACACACAGTTGTAAATTATGGAATGTATGGCTCAGATGACCGTGCAAGTCTCACATATGTTCAAAACGGAATTTTAGCTGCAACTTTGCTTAATTCCGGTGCTGCGGATTTTGTGATTACCGGCTGTGGAACAGGTGAAGGTGCAATGCTTGCTCTTAACTCATTTCCAGGAGTTTTATGCGGTCTCATTATTGACCCAGCGGATGCATGGATGTTCAGTCAAATTAATGCCGGTAATTCAATTTCATTGCCTTTTGCAAAAGGTTTTGGTTGGGGAAGCGAAATTACATTAGAATATATTTTTGAAAAATTATTTAAAGACGAACCAATGGGTGGTTATCCAAGGGAACGCGTTGAACCGGAAAAACGAAATAAATTAATTTTAGACGATGTAAAAAAAGTAACACACAAAGATATGGTAACTATTTTAGAAAATCTTGACCGCGATTTAGTAAAAGGTGCATTTGCCGGTAGTAAATTTAAGGAATTATTTTTTGCAGATTGCAAATGCGAAAAAATTGCAACCGTAGTGAAAAAAATTATTGGATAATTTAACAAACAAGGGAAAAAGCACTTGCAAATTTTAATTTGTAGGTGCTTTTTTTTCTATAAAATTTGTCACATCAAATAGTGAAGCAAGAAACATATATCTACCTCCACTACTTGCAATCATTTGAATTCTTATATGTAAAGTAAGACCATCTCTGTCTTTTTCAGGAATTTTCCACCGTACAAAAGCATCTTCTTCTTTACCTGTCTCTATTGCATTTTTTATCATTTCAAAAAAAACATCATAATCGTCCGGTATCACAATTTTTTTTATGTACATGCGAATTGACTCAAATTCTTCTTGAGAAATGCCTATTTCTTCATAAAATTTATCATTTGCACGTAAAACTTCAACGTTACCATCTTGAAACTCAAATAAACAAAATGCATTAATAAAATTATTAAATATTTTTGATGCCGGTGCATCAGGGTTCCAAAGTTCATCAATTGAAAATGCAATATTTTTATTCATAACTTTACTTTTAATACTATGAGTAGATTTTTCTTTCATTCGTTCAAATTCGTCCAAAGGAATCGGTGGTGAATATAAATATCCTTGAACATAAAAACAACCTATTGATTTTAGGTAATCAGCCTGAGCTAACGTTTCAACTCCTTCAGCAATAACAGGTAAGTTTAACCATTTTGCCATACGAACAACACTATTTAAAATATTACCGCCACGAGCTGCATTTTCTGAACCAGATAGAAATTTCAAGTCAAGTTTTAAAATATCAACAGGAACATCTTTTAAGGTGTTAAGAGATGAATAACCTGAACCAAAGTCATCCATTTCTACGGAAAAATGCATTTGTTGTAAAAGTTTTACAGTTTCAATAAGTTGCTTTGGATTTTCAACGTATACAGATTCGGTAATTTCGAGCCGTAAATATTTTATAGGAATTTGATATTTTTTAACCAATGCAAGCAAAATATCAGGAAGTCGCGGATTATAAATGTCACGGCGAGAAATATTTACTGAAATAGGTATCAATTCAATATCGCGCTCACGCCAGCTTTTCAATATTTGACAAACAAGTTCCCAAACATATTCATCTAACTTTGAAATAAAGCCGTTTTCTTCAAAAACAGGTATAAATTGTGCAGGCGAAATAAGTCCTAAAATCGGATGTTTCCAACGTACTAAAGCCTCAGCACCAATTAATTCACCACTTAAATGATTATATTGAGGTTGTAAATATACTATAAACTCATGATTGAGTAACGCTTTATTCATTTCATTAATAATTTTTTGCTCACTAACTAACTGATCGCGTAATTTTGAATCATAATAAGCATAGCGTTGTAAATAATTACCTTTAATTGTGCGTAAAGCAAGTCGTGCTCTATCACACATTAAATTTACATTAATTTCGGTTTCATCAATAATATAAAGTCCCAAATAAGCAATAATTTTAAAATCATGGGTAAAGTCGTTCAAATAAGAATCAAACTGTTGATTCCATAGTTTAAAATCCGTGTCGTTTTTGGGAAAACAACAAACAAAATGATCTGCTTCCAAATAACCGTGCGTAGCATTATTATTAAAATTTTCTTTCATATGCCTTGCAATATAACGTAATAATGCATCACCCGTTTCAACACCGAATTGATCATTAATGATTTTAAATCTTTCAATATCCGTAACCATTATTACATATTTGGTACCTTTGTTTTTATCTAACATTTTACGTGTTTCTCTAAAAAACTTAGATTTATTCCACAAACCTGTAAGTAAATCATGATTAGCTCGATATTCCAACTTAATATTTTGTTTTTTTTCCATTGAGTTTTTAATTGACAAAACAACAATAAAAATTAAACACAAAACAATAATAACACCTAAAACAAAAATTGCAACTTGAACCGCATTTATGTAAGCAAAACTTCTATAATCTGCAATATCTATTACATTTGTATGCTGAGCAACAATATCGGAAATCTCTCCACTGGAAATATTAAAAATCACCTTTTCCAATATTGAAAACAATACCGGATTTGCGGGTTTAAAAATACCAAGACAAATTTTTTGGTCAATATCTGTAATAGTATTAAATTTTAATGAACGATATGGTTTTTGTCTTAAAAAATAATCCGCTTCAAACATATTCGTCAATGTATAATCATTTTCTTCTCTTATTAAAGAAGTAATACAACCTTCGAACGTAGAAAAAAATCGAACCGAATTTGAATCTATTCTTTTTAAAACTTTATTCGGCACAGGAGCCATTTCAGTCATAGCAACTCTTTCTGCTTTAAATGCTAACGGTCGCAAAATTTCAATCATGGGCACAGATAAAAAAAATTGCGTTTGAGCAATATTATATCTCTTTGACCAAATGCTATCGTAAACGGAGGCAATTATTACATTTTCTCCTTCGTATTTGTTGTGAATATAATCGGAAAATAAATGCATTTTTTCAGAGTCATAATATACAAAAGTAAATTTTAAACCGGAAAGGTCTTCAATTTTGTTCATTACATCACGTATAATCCCCGCAAAATCCCCATTCTCATTTTTATATTCCATTGGTGGACGATAAAAATAAATCATTACAATTTCAGGATTTGAATTTATAAATTGTAATTCATCTTTTGAAAATAATTGTTTATCAAAACTTTGAAAATATTTTTCAGTTAAATATCTTTCTAAACTAGAATTATAACGTTTAATTCTAACAATAACACTGTCAAGCTTGCTAAGTAAATTTATATTTTGAGGTAAAACAGCAAATTGAATATACAAAGAAGGCAAATCGGCAACAACATTTAGATTCAAAGATGGATCATTGTAATTCATAATGATTAAATCAAGTTCATTATTATTTAATGCTTGCAAAAGTTTATCTTGATTCGGATAGATTATGAATCGACAGTTTAAATTCATTTCTTGTGCAAAGTCTTTCAATTTATCTTCTGAAACTGAATATGTCAAATAACCGACTTTTTTTTCGTTTAATAATGAATAGTCTCCATATGTAAAACGAAAATCATCGTTACGGCATAATATCATAACAGGCTGCTGTCCCACATGAAATGAGCTGAATATTGATTTATTTGCTCTTTCTTTTGTATAAGGTAAACCACACATAATTTCAAAGTCGCCGGATAAAAAACGTTCATAGCATTCATCAAAATTATCATAGTGAATATATTCATAATGCCAATTTGTGTGGTTTGAAACAGCTTCAAGATATTCATAATAAAATCCTGAAAACTGTGAATCGCTTTTACGTTCGAAAAGATTTACAGAATCATAAAATCCAATACGTACGGTACTAATTTCTGCAAATACAAAGAAATAAGAAGCAAAAAAAACGATAAGAGAAAATATATATTTTGATCGTTTTATGATATTACAAACCTTCCTCATAATAGTATTATTATAAAACCATCTTTAAAAAAAATCAAATTTATTCTTTAAAAAAAATCAATTTTCGTGTATTATATTTCTATGATTAAAACATTACATATTTTTTTTAAGATTGTAGGTGAAACTCTTGTCACAAATAAAAAAACAAAACAAGCAAAAAAAATTTTATCAAGCGGTAATTCACAAGAAGCTAATCAATTTATTGGAAATGAAGTTATGTCTTGGGCAAAAAAAAGTTTTGAGGCAACAGGTAGTACAATTGAGATTACGGGTGAAGAAAACGTACCCAAAGACGGTTCTTGTGTTTTTATTTGCAATCATCAAAGTATGCTAGATATATTAGTTCTTTTAGGATATGTTGACAAACCTAAAGGCTTTGTAGCAAAAATTGAAATTATGAAAGTTCCAATAGTTGCAAAATGGATGAAATATATGCAATGCATTTTTTTACACAGAAAAAATCCACGACAATCTGTTGAAGCTATGAAAAATGCTATTGAAAATGTAAAAAAAGGCCAGTCGATGGTAATTTTTCCTGAAGGCACACGCACAAAAGACGGTAATGTACATGAATTTAAAAGCGGAAGTTTTAAATTAGCTTTTCAAGCAAACGCTCCTATTGTTCCTGTAACAATTAACGGAACAAGGGCTATTTTTGAAGAAAAAAAACGCATACGTCCAAGTCATGTAAAGCTTACAATTCACAAAGCGGTGCCAACAAAAGATTTAACAAAAGAAGAAAAACAAAATCTTCCTGAACAAATTCGTCAAATAATTGTGGCGGCTTTGTAAAAAGCAAAAAAATTGCTAAAAATAATCAAACTAAAGACTCATAAATTTTTTTAATTGGTAATCCGTGTTTTTGTGCTAGTTTTTTTGCACTTTCATATTCAGCTGAAATTTGCTCTTTGCCATCGGGCAAAATTGAAACTTTTACTTCTATTTCACCAAAATTTGTTTGCTTTTTTGCTTTTTTCCGATGCAAAATTATGCGTTTTTCATTTCTATAACGAATACCTAGACTTCCTGTTTCTTCAAAAATAATAGAAGAAAATTTATTTATTTGTGTGTCATCATCTGAAGTTAATTCTTTTTGAGCTATTATGGTAAGTTTTGTACCTGGTCGATTTTTTTTCATTTGAATAGGCGAAAAAAACACATCAAGCGCACCTGCAGAAAATAATCTTTCCATAGTATAAGCTAAAATTTCAGGTGATGTATTATCTATATTTGTTTCCATTACAATTACTGAATCTTTTTGCGTTATATGATTTACCTTGTATAATTTTTCTATGTCTTTTTGTTCATTAGTTCCAAAAAAAATACGCAAAACATTAGGCACGCTAAAATCTTTTGTGCCGGCACCATAACCTATGGCAATTACGTTCATTTGAGGACGTTTGCCAAAACTTTCAGAAAGCTCGGCAATTATGGCAGCACCTGTTGGGGTGACCATTTCCGTAGGAATATCTAGCTGTTTTGTGGGAACTCTACGTTCTGCAAAAATCTGTGCGGTTGCAGGCACAGGAACAGGGATGGTGCCGTGTTGACTCTCAACAAAACCAAATCCGTCATTAACAACAGAACAATATATTTTTTCAGGTGCAATTTTATCAATCAAAATAGCAGTGCCCACAATATCAATTATTGAGTCAACCGCTCCTACCTCATGAAAATGCACTTCATCTAAAGATTTACCATGAACTTTTGATTCAGCACGTGCTACTCTTAAAAAAATATTTTGTGCAAGTTTTTTTGCTCCATCGCTAATCTGTGCATCTTCGATAAGCTGACGAATTTCTTTATATGAATTGTGATGATGTACATGGTTATCATGCTTATGATCGTGGTCGTGCTTATCATCAATATGACAATGAACATCAACATAACAAGAACCTATGTAATTTTTTTCAGTACGCGTAATTTTTAAATGCCAACCTGAAATTCCTAATTTATTTAATTCATCTATTAAATATTTTTCGTTTGCACCGTCAACATTTAAATCTAACAATGCCCCTAAAAACATATTACCACTGGCACCGGAAAAACAATCTAAATATAAAATATTCATGAAGTAATTATATCATAATTTCAATAATTAAACATGATAAAAGATAATTTAAGTATATGGATTTTAATATAAAAAGATTTATTTTCTTTTTAAAATTCTTTTTGCTAAATATGCGGCACCAAATCCGTTATCAATATTTACAACAGCAAGTCCGCTCGCACAAGAATTAAGCATACCTAACAATGCAGATAAACCGCCAAAACTTGAGCCATACCCCACAGAAGTAGGCACAGCAATGACCGGTACATCAACAAGACCGCCAACAACACTCGGTAAAGCACCTTCCATACCCGCAATAACGATAATGCAAGACGCATTTTGAATAATATCGATTTTACTTAAAAGTCTGTGAATTCCTGCAACACCTACATCGTTAAGAGTTTCAACATTTAGCCCTAAAAAATTTGCAGTAATTTGTGCTTCTTCAGCAATTGGTATATCACTTGTACCTGCACTGATAATGAGTAATTTTTCTTTAATTTTTTCAATCTCTTCATTAATAATTGTAATGGTACGCGAAGCAGAATAATATTTTGCATTTGAATAGACTTGTTTAATAACTTGAAATTTTTCATCATTACAACGTGAAGCCAAAATATTTTTTGCACCTTTTTCGATCATTTTTTTAATTATGCCTAAAATTTGTTGTGCATTTTTCCCTTCTCCATAGATAATTTCACTATTACCCGTGCGCAATTCCCTATTATGATCTATACAAGCATAACCTATGTCTTCAAGCGGCGGTCGTGACAATAATTTTTCACTTTCTTCAATATTTATAAGGCCGTTTTTATAATTTTCAAGAATTTGCTTAATATCCAAAATATAACTTCCTAAAATTTATTATCCATGCTACCGGAAATAAATCCGTTTTTT
The DNA here is from genome assembly GCA_012520945.1 of Treponema sp. Lineage (GTDB taxonomy): Bacteria > Spirochaetota > Spirochaetia > Treponematales > Treponemataceae > JAAYNH01. Next base: position 63,104 of record JAAYNH010000104.1, read on the forward strand.
TCTATTGCTATATATTTTACACCCATAGGAGACAAAATGTCAAAAAGTTTTTTATATAATTTTGTATTATTAAAATTTTCATTGCTAAAATGATGTACAAAATCTTTTGACACTTCAATTTTCGCTATTTTTAAATCATGTATGCGACATCTTATTTGAATTTCATTTTCGGTTATTTGTTTTTCTTTATTTTTAATAAATTTTAAAATATGTTTTTCTGCTTTTTCAATCATTTTAAAATACTTTGGCAATAGTTTTGTCTCATATGAAAAACGTGTTGCATAACAAGAATTACTCGCTTTACAAAAATTTTCAATATGTAATTTTTTTGCTAAATATAAAACATCAGTTTTTGAAAAATTACATATTAAAAACGGACTTTTTATGTCTAGTTCTGTCAAAACTTTTTGTCCCGGTCTAAAAATGTTGCTAGAAAAATCACTTGTGTTACTGCCATCAAAAATAACAAAAGATTTATATTCGAATAACTGCGAATCATTTTTTAAACTATATAAAGATTTTTTTAAAAATTGTTTTGCATAATTTAATATTTGTGTAAACATATTTTTTTTACAAGCATAACAGCGCAATTTTGTATTATTAGAAAAATCAGGAAGAGAAAAAATATCATGACTTATAGCTTGAAAATGAACAGCGAATTTTTTTGCAATTTTTTTGGAAGCAACTAATGTTTTTTTACTGTTCATAATTCCGGAAGCAAAAACTGCAACAACTTTTTTAGGCCCAAGAATATCTACACAAAATTTTAATAATGTAACAGAATCTGTGCCACCTGAAAAAGCAATAAAAACAACTTTTTCTTTTGCTAAATCTAAAATATGGCTTTTTAATTTTTCAACTTTACTTTCAAATGATTCATTCATTTTATTTTACTCAATTTTTCCATATTAATTTCAGAAAAATCATTAATAACAAAATCACTAAGGTGAAAAATTTTTTCATAAGAATTAGTTGTTGCAAGCCCAATTACTGTCATTTTTGCCGCACGTCCCGAAGCAAGTCCGTGAAATGAATCTTCAAAAACAAAACAATCTTTAGTTTTTGCATTAAATTTTTTTTCACCTAAAAGATAACATTCAGGATTTGGTTTACTTTTAGAAAAATTCTCACTTGTTAAAATTACAGGAAAAAGGTCATTAATTTGCGGACATTTTTTATACACATTTTTCATTTTATGTAGATTTGAGGAAGTAACAATAGCTACATTACAATCAAAACTTTTTAATTCGGTTATAAATTCTATAGCACCCTTTATAAAGGGAAAATCCATATTACTTTCAAAAATGTTCAATTCCTTTTTTATATTTGTTTGAACAAAATAGTTTTGTTTGTCATTTTTAAAATCAGAAAAATGTGTTAAAAAAATTTCGGATAAAGTCTGTCCTTTAATTAGTAAGCCAAAATTTTCATCATTAAAATATTTTTTTCCTATTTCATTCCAAAAAAAAGAATATTGTCCTTCTGTGTCCAAAATAACACCGTCTAAATCAAACAAGCACGTATATTTTTTCAATCAAATTACGCCTTCATAGACAAGCATTTCTACAGCATCAATTGTTACTGTAAGTCCTGTTTCAAATGTTCGCGTTGCATTGCCTGCATTAGCAATCCAAACCAATTGCGGATTTACAACACTCATAATATCATCAGCAACTTCACACTCACCTTCTGAAACAACACCGTCAACAAGACGCAAAATAGGAATCCAATCTTCTGTAATTTTTGGGCAAAGCAAAATTTCACCGTGCTTAGAACGTAATGCCATAAATGCGTCTTCCGGTGTTGTTGCTCTTGCTATGCGTCCGGTAACTCTGTGAAAATCCGCATTATGTCCACCACGACGTCCGCGAGCTAATACATTACCGACTAAAATAACACGTACCGTATTTACCATAAGAGGAGAAACTAAAGGTATTCCCGCACATAAAACGATTCGGTCAGAAAGATGAACCGCTCCTTTATCCAAAGCTAATTTTACCGCATTATGCACCATTTCTTCAGAATCGTCTGCAATCTTTGTTATAAGCGGTACAATTCCCCAGTTTAATAAAAGTTGTCTTTGTACTCTTGGTTCTGTAGTAACAGCTAAGATAGGTTGTTCAGGACGAAAAATTGAAATCATTCTAGCGGTATTTCCACTCATAGTTGGAACAAGAATAATATTTGCTTTCACTTGATCGGCAGTCATATATGCCATACGTGCCATAATTTGGCCAATTCTTTTTGTGGTTTCAAATTCAGGGAAAAAATTCTTAATATGTTTGCAATAATCAGAAGACTCTTCTACTGTTTTAGCTATACGTGCCATCATCTCAACTGCTTGAACAGGCCAAGCACCGTTTGCAGTTTCACCGGAAAGCATTACTGCATCTGTGCCGTCAAAAATTGCATTTGCAACGTCTGTTAATTCCGCTCGTGTCGGACGAGGATTATTAACCATGCTTTCCAACATTTGTGTTGCAGTAATAACAGGTTTTCCTGCTTTACGACATACGGCAATAATACATTTTTGTGCTAAAGGAATGCGTTCCGTTGAAAGTTGAACACCCAAGTCACCACGTGCAACCATTACACCATCAGCTACTTTAACTATTTCTTCAATATTGTCAAAACCTTCTTCATTTTCAATTTTTGCAATGATTTTCATCTTGCTATTTAGACTATCAAGATAAGTACGAATTTCATGAACTTCACTTGCAAAGCTAACAAAACTAGCGGCAACAAAATCAAGCTCCATTTTTGCACCGAAAGCAATATCAATTTTGTCTTGCTCGCTCATAATAGGTAAACCTGCATGAATACCAATTAAATTTACATTTTTTCTGCTTCCAATTTCAGCATTATTTGCAGCAACACAAGTTACTGTTGTGCCATCGGTTTTTTTTACTTCAAGCTCAAGCAAACCATCTGCAATAAGTATTTTTACCCCTTCAGTAACCTTTTTAGGCAAATCTTTCCAATTTAAACTTATATGTGCTGGTTTGCCATCAACACTAGCAATCACAGGAGCATCATCAACAGTAACTATTACATTATCGCCGGAATTAATTTTAACTGTGCCTCCACCTGCAACAAGGCCTGTTCTAATTTCAGGTCCTTTTGTGTCCATCATCAAAGCCACAGGAACGCCTGTTTTTTTACTGCATTTACGCACTCTTTCAATGCGTTCCAAATGTTCAGCATGATCACCATGTGAAAAATTAAAACGAGCTACATTCATGCCCGCACGAATCATCTTTTCAACAACTTCATCAGTATCAACTGCAGGTCCTTGAGAACATACAATTTTTGTTTTTCTGGAAAACATTAACAACCCTCTAAATTTTTTTCAGGAATTTTTTGATATAAAAATTAAATATTGGGAATTATAAATTTCAAGCAAATCCATTTTCATATCTATAAGCAGGATAACAACACAAAATTATATTTAATGCAAAAAAATATCTTTCCTTTTCCTTTTTATTCTTTGCATATTAGTATGATACTAAATTTCAAAAAAATACTCAATATTTAAATGTTGTTCTTTGAATTGGGGACATGCCTATTTTATGACAAATTTCACGATGAGCCTTTGTAGGATAACCTTTATGCTGTGCATAATTATATTCAGGATAAATTTTATCATAATTTTCCATAATTCTGTCGCGTTCGGTTTTTGCTAAAATTGATGCGGCCATTACCGGATGTTCTATTGCATCAGCTTTTGGTTTTGCAGAAACACAAACAGGAATATCCGGAACATTATTTCCGTCAACAATAGCTACAATTTCTTCTTCAGATAAATGAGAATTATTTAATGTAATTTGAAGCATCATTTTAGCAAAAGCATTTTTCATTGCCAAAAGACTTGCTTGCAAAATGTTTATTTCATCGATAATATCATGTTCAACACTTGCAACTGCCCACGCAAGAGATTTTTCTTTGATAATGCTCTCAGCTGCATAGCGTTTTTTTTCAGAAAGTTTTTTACTATCCTTTAATATTTCAAAAGGAAAATCATCAGGCAAAATCACAGCAGCTGCAACAACAGGCCCTGCCAAAGGCCCGCGTCCGGCTTCATCTATTCCACAAATTAACATTATTTAAAAAACCTCAGAAGAAAAGCCTTCAAATGTATTATTATAATTTTCCAACAAACGACTACGTTTATCTATCCAAAGTGCTTTTTGATTTTCATCGGAATTTTCATTTTTAAAAATATTATTTGCAAAACGACAATCCATACGCGAAAATTCACCCACGCGAGCCATATCAGCAATTAACGTACAGCCGGAATTACGCATATCAATAGTTCCAAGATTCATTGTAAAACAAACTGCCGTTGGTGCAATTGAAACAAAACGCGAATTAGTAATATCAACAGAACAATTCATCGCTGTAATTAATGCATTATATTTTGTTGTTTGTCCTGTAATGCCCGTATCAATTATTTGTACGAGTGAATTTTGAGCTTTTAATACACTACCGTTCAACCCCAAAATACCGACAATTTCACATTGATTTAAAATCAATGTACCGTTGTTTACAGTAAACAAATTTATTCCATATAATTCTTCAGGTGTTACTGTTTTAGAGTCAATTTTATTTGAGTTTTCATATTTATTATTTTGTTCAATAATGCAATTTGAAATTGTAAGTTTTGCACCATCAAGAAAAAAACCCTCTCCGTTTTCAAATTCAATTTTTGAACCGCCGGAACCGATAATTTCACATTCTGTTTTAACAGATAAAGATGGAATAGAAATAAACGAACCATCAAGATGAATTCTAACAAACTCTTTAGATTGATTTAATGTTTCAATTAGTTTAGGTAAATCTGAATATGGTTTTGCCGGACTTCCGTCTGCAGGAAATTTATTTGTAGAAAGTGCATGTGAAACAACATAATAGTTATGCGGATCAACGATTGACGAAAAAGAAGAAACTTCACTTTTGTTTCCGGCAAAATCAACTGCATATGCCTCAACATTATAAAACACTGCACCGTTTTTACTACCCTGTAAAGTAATGCCAGCAATATTATATTTTTCAAATTCTGTTTCACTGTCAGTTTGTTCGGACATTATCTTTGTAAAATCAGAATGCTCATCAAAACCAAAGTCGGAAATAATTGGCGTAACAATTTTATAATAAATTTCTCCATCGCTATTTAAAGAAAGGGTAATTGGTTTTCGAGAATAAAAAACATTAGAATCACTAACAAAAACAGGTGCAACAGGAGGTTTTTTATCTAAAACTACTGTTACCGGAATTATACCTTGAAATACGCCTGCAAAATATATGTTAAAATCTATAGTTCCGGCTAATTCATCACCATATACTGTATCTATGTTATAAGATGTTAACATCTTTTCATGTTCAGAAGAAAAACTAAATCTTGGATCACTAATTATCAAATTAATTGCACTATTAATGGAAGAACTATGTGAATATTTCAAAATTTCAGGTTTAATAGGCAAAATTTGTGTATGCACAATTTCACTTTCTTTTTCTTTCCATGAAATTGTATGAGGAATATTTCGTTCCAAAGAAAGTGAAAAATCTTCGGAAAACCAATTACCGTTGTCAACGGAAACAAAAAATTTTTCAGCCGGTGAAAATGAAAAGTTTGTCCAATCGGAGCATTCAATTTTAAATGGAAAAACAGATGTGCTTTCAGCAATTTTTTCAGATGTTTCTACAGGCTGAATTTTTAACATAAAGCGATACAAATTTTGTTCATTTTTTAATAATAAAGGTACAACTCTGGTCAAATTATTATTTTTATCTATACTTAATGTTCGACCGGATATGTAAGGAGCAGATTCTTCTCCAATTGAATAAAGAAAATTTTCAGGAATTGACAGAGGTTTATCAGGTGAAATAGTCAAATAAGGAGAACTTTGAGCTTCATTGAAAAAATCTGTTTTCAAAGGAACGGGTGTTACAACAAAAGAAACTTTTTGCTCGCCTTGTAAAACTTCATTGTGAACAGTAACTACTCTCAAAGTTATTTCACCTATTTTTTCTATTAATATGGGTCTATCATAAGCAAAACCGGACACCAAAGGGTCTGAGCCGGTAAATGAATAATATACATTAGTATTTTCAGGAACATGAATAACAAGAGACTGAAAGTTTGACCAATTTCCGGGAATTGGGCTAATGATTACTGCCTGTTCGGCAAAAATGCTAAATAGAAAAAATACACAAAGCAAGAAAAACATTGACCATCTCTTGATTGACTTTTTCATCGTTCCCCCTTAATTCCAAATGCACAAATTATTTTGTCGAAAAAAATTCTCCCAAAACATTGCGTAACTCCGGGTCATGTTTATAATAATATTCTTCTAATTCTTCCTGACTTAAGCCGATTAATTCATGACTCATATAATGAATCCATCTATCATTTTCCGGCTTATCTATTTCAAATTTTCGGCACCAATAATCCGGTTGAATAGGTAATTGTTCATTATAATAAGAAAAATATTTGTAATCATGTACTGCAACTTTTATATCTTTACGTGGAATTCCTTTTTCCAATAAAATTTCAACTAAATGATTTATTGTTTTTCCGCTATCAAAAATATCATCAACTAATAAAACTTTATCCCCATGTCTTAAATATTCAGGAGAATATGTCCAACCGTCAACCATAACTCTGTCATGTTGTCGAACATCCGTATACGAACGGGCAACTACGGCAGAATATAAAACAGGATGTACATCTTTTCTGGCCAATTTAAAATATTCACTTATAACATTTGCCATATAAGCACCGCCACGCAAAGATGCATAAATTACATCAGGAATGAATCCTTCTTTATAAATTCTATAAGCTAATTTTAGTGCATTATTTCGCACTGAATCATAAGGTAAAAATTCTTTAATCATGGTTTAATTATTATAACTTAATTTTAACAAAATTTAAAGAGAAACCTTCAAAAAATTCCATACAGCAACATCTTCCTGTCCAAGACACCAAAAACCAACATTAGTAATGCCTAAGTCTTTATACATTTTTAAACGATAATAATTTGATTTTGCATTTTCAAAAAATACAGTTACATTCACTTTTTTTTCATATATAAAGGTTGGAATTTCGTCTATATATAAAACATTATTTAAATCAATTTTTTCCTCATTAGCAACATTACACAATGTTGAAAATCTATAAGCCCTTGCCGGATTTGTATTTGCCCATGCACGTGCATAAAAAGGACAACCCATTATGAGCTTTTCTTCTGGAATCACATTTTGTGCATACATTGCAATTCTTTTACACCAATCAATAGAAGCAATTGGGCCTGGTTTACTCGTACTCCAATGTTCGTCATATGCCATAATCAGCATTTTATCAACAATAGGAGCTATTATTTGATAATCGTGAATATCATTTTCAAGTTTTCTCATTCTTGCAGGAATTGCAACAGAAAAAATTTTGTTCGGTAATTTAGAACGTAAATCTTTTAAAAAAGAAATATAATCTTCTCTATCCTCTTTTGAAACATATTCAAAATCAATTTGTACTCCATCAAATTTTTCACTTGCTTTTACAATGCTTTCAATTAATTTATCGCGAACAGTAAATTCCGAACTTATACAAAAATGAGTTAAAGCTCTACCATTATCTGCAACAACAAGATGTATTCTTTTACCTAAATGTCGTATTTTCTCAGGATTTGGAATGCCAACTAATTTTCCGAACGTATTTAATCCTGCACCAAAATAACCAATATCTGTTACTACAGTATTTTCGTGATAAAGATTTTCTTGCCCATCATTAAGATAAGCCCATATTTCATCAAATTCCAAAAAATCCGATGCAATAAAGCCTGAATCTACCGGATTTTCAATTATTATTTCTTCTACTTGTGATAAAGGTTCAACATTTTTTGATACACAGCCAACTAAAAATAATGATAAAAGCACATAAAAAAAGTATTTCATAGTATTTTAATTATCGGTATAAAATATGACAATGTGTATATAAAATATCACTTTATAGAACATTTATATATAATCATATGTTAAAATAGATGTGGAGGAAAACACATGAAAATGATTTTACCGATTATTACTTTTTTTTTGGCTTGCACTTGCATTTTTGCACAAGGCAAAACAGGTCCTGAATATCAAACAAAGGCACTAACTGCATATGAACGCACGTTGCCTACTTTTTATAAAAGTTTACGCGATAAAATGCCTTTTGAAATGGGCTGGAAAGATGGAAAAGATGTTGCAACCTGGAAAAAAGAAGGTTTGGCAAAAGCAAAAGAACTTATGATTCATTTTGAAGACAACACTCCTTTTAATATGGAAGTAATTGCCGAAGAGAAACGTAGCGGATACGTTGCAAAAAAAGTTGTTTTTAATTTAACTGAAGACAGTCGTGTTATGGCTTTACTGCTTGTTCCCGAACAAAAAAGAAAAGACAGAGGCAAACCTATGCCTGCCGCATTAATGTTACATGACCATGGAAGTAAATTTACAATTGGAAAAGAAAAGATGGTGCAAACTTTTGGCACAGACGAAGTTTCACAAAGCCGTTTAACTGAATCAAAAGAATGGGCAAAAAACTATTTTTCAGGATTATTTATCGGTGATGAATTAGCAAAACGCGGGTACGTTGTTTTAAGTTTTGATGCACTCGGTTGGGGAGATCGCTCTGTGAAAAGATATAGAAATGAATCACAACAAGCATTAGCATCAAACTTATTTAATTTGGGTACAAGTTATGCAGGAATGATTGCTATGGAAGATTGTCGTGCAGCATCTTTTTTAGCAAGTTTGCCTGAAGTAGATAAAACACGTATTGTTTCTGTTGGTTTTTCTATGGGTGCATTCCGTTCATGGCAACTTTCTGCTCTTTCAAATGATATTACTGCTTCTATTTCTGCTTGCTGGATGGCAACAATGCAAGGTTTAATGACAGATGATAACAATCAACTAAAAGGACAAAGTGCATTTACAATGCTTCATCCTTTTATTGCCAAATATCTTGACTATCCTGATGTAGCCGGTCTTGCAGCTCCAAAACCGATGTTAGTTTTTGCCGGTGAAATGGACCATCTTTTCCCAAAAGAAAGTGTAGCGGAAGCTTTTGATAAAATGGCAAAAATTTGGAATGCTCACGGTGCTAAAGATAAATTAGTTACAAAATTCTGGCCTAAAGGACACGCCTTTGAACAGGATCAACAAGCGGAAGCATTTGCATGGATTGATTCTGTATTTGGTGTTACAAATAAATAGGATACAAATAAATAGTTGAAACTTTGGCTTTTTTATGATTAAATGATGTTTATGAGTGAATCCTGTACAAATAATTGTAGTTCGTGCGACAAGAATTGTTCGAGTCGCACAGCAGAACGCACCGATTTTCATGAAAAGCCAAACACAAAAAGCAAAATCAAAAAGGTTATTGCCGTTGTTTCCGGTAAAGGTGGCGTTGGGAAAAGCATTGTAACGTCAATGATGAGCGTTATGAGCCAAAGAAAAGGTTATAATACCGCAATTTTAGATGCAGACATTACTGGTCCGTCCATTCCTAAATCATTTGGTTTAAAAGATAAAGTACTTGGAAACGATGACGGTATGTTCCCTGTTTTAAGCAAAACCGGCATTCAAGTAATGAGTTTAAATCTATTACTTGAAAATGATACCGACCCTGTTGTTTGGCGTGGTCCAGTAATTGCATCTACAGTAAAACAGTTTTGGACAGACGTTATTTGGAATGATGTTGATTATATGTTTATTGATATGCCTCCCGGAACAGGAGACGTTCCTCTAACGGTTTTTCAATCAATCAAAATAGACGGAATCATAATTGTAACAAGCCCGCAAGAATTAGTAAGTATGATTGTAGGCAAAGCAGTTCGTATGGCTCAAATGATGGATATTCCTGTTCTCGGAATTATAGAAAATATGAGCTATGTTGAGTGTCCTGATTGCAACAAAAAAATTGAGATTTTTGGCAAAAGTCATATTGCAAAAATTGCACAAAAATATAACATTGAAAATTACGCCTCCATGCCGATAGCTCCTTCTCTTGCCGAAAAAGTTGATAATGGTGACATTGAAAGTTTTAATGGCAATTGGTTAGAAGAATTTGCAAACAAAATAATTTAACTGTATATGTTTCAAATCGGTTCTATTGTAATTTACAAAAATAGTTGTGCCATTGTTACTGACGTTTCCTCTGATAAATTTGTTATACAATTTCAGTCAAATAATGCAAAAAAAAATTCCTTTGATTCTCAAAAAATTCGTGAAAAAGATGCTTTTCTTTTACATCGATCCGGTGCAAAAAACTTAAATGAAATTTTAGAATGCTCAGAAAATAATGCTATTAAAGAAAAATTCATTACCGCACTGAAAGAATCTCACGAACTTCTCACGAGTGACGATGAAACAAAAAACGAGAAAATTTGTCTTAAAGATTTAGCGGAACTTTCTGTAGGACAATTCAATGCAAATGAAAGTTATGCTTTTTATAAAGCCGTATTAGAAAGTAATTTTTTTGCTTTGACATATTCTGAAGAAACAAACACAGATTGCACTATTTTTTTTATTCCGCGAGATTTAGATGAAATAAAAAAAATAAAAGAAAAAGAAGTTGAAAAAGAAAAAGAAGTGCTAGTACGCCAAGAATTTATCAAACGATTAAAGCAAAAAAAATTACAACTTCCTGAAGATGCTAAATATATGCAAGAAGTGGAAGCACTGGTTTTAGGAAAAACAGACAAAAGCAAAGTACTTAAAGAAGCCGGTTTTTCTGAAAAAATTGAAAAAGCTCATAAACTTCTTATTGATACGGGAATTTGGTCATATACAAAAAATCCCTACCCTGTGCGCTTTGATCTTTCTACACAAAGTGCCACAGAAACTTTATCCTCCCCTCCGGAAGATGAAGAACGATTAGAAGTAGATCATATTGCATATGCAATTGACAATCAATTTAGCAACGACCCTGATGATGCCATTGCTTTTGACGGCACATATTTATGGATTCATATTGCGGACCCTGCAAGCACTGTTACTCCGGATTCAAAAATTGATATAGCTGCTAGAAATCGTGGTGCCACTTTATATATTCCTGAAGGTGTAGCACGTATGCTTGCAGAAGATTGTTTAGCAGATTATGCGCTAGGTCTTTCAGAACCTGCAAAAAAATCAAAAGCACTCAGTTTTAGAATTAAGCTTTCTGAAAATGGCACAATTGAAGATATAAACATTTTCAAAACTAAAGTTCATGTTATTCTTCTTTCATACAGTGAAGCCGATGAAAAAAAAGATAGTCCTGAGCTGTTACCTCTTTTTCAAATTGCATCACGCAATATAGAAAAAAGAAAAAATGCTGGTGCCGTTTTTATTGAAATGCCTGAAGTAAATATCAAAGTAGATAATGAAAAAAATGTAACAATTACTGAAAATCAAAGAACTGAATCAAGTATTGTTGTTCGCGAATCTATGCTACTTGCCGGAGAAGCGGCCGCAAGATTTGCTTTTAAAAACGAATTACCGTTCCCATATGTAAGCCAAGATGCTCCCGATTTACCGAAAGATGTTCCTAATGGACTTGCCGGTCAATACAAATTACGAAGAAGTATGAGAAGTAGAAGTGTAAGTATAACACCTTCCAGTCATATGGGTCTTGGACTTGGAATGTACAGCCAAGTTACCAGCCCACTTCGTCGCTATAGTGATTTGGTTGCTCACCAACAACTTCGCGCTTTTATTGACGGGCGTACTCCTTTAGACAAAGATGCCATGTTAGAAAGAATTGCTGCCGGAGATGCCGCTTCGTCTAATGTAACAAAAGCTGACAGAGCAAGTAGTTTGCATTGGACATTAGTTTATTTAACACAAAATCCTGAATGGACCGGAGACGCCATATGTGTTGAACTTCGCGGGAAACAAGCTACATTTATTATTCCAAGTTTAGCACATGAAACTGTAATTGCAACAAACGGTAAAATTTCTCTGAATGATTCGGTTACTGTGCGAGCTGCTAATATTAACATTCCAGAACTAAAAGTGGACTTTATTATTCAATAATTTTTTTTAGCAAAAAAAAATCCTGAACGCTAAAAAACGCACAGGACTTATCAAAAAAAATCTAAAATAAATTATTCAGATTTAACTACTTCGCAAATATTACCTTCTGTATCTTTGTCAAAGAATTTTGTCTTTTCCATAAGTGGAGAAAAGTTTGCAGTATCTCCAACTTGAAATTTATTTTCAGGTTCTGTACGTGCAATCAATGTTTGTGTTTTAGATTTAAGATACAAGTGAGTTTCAGCACCAAGAGGTTCAACAACCGAACATTGAAGTTGCATATTATTATTTTCAGCAGGTGTTTTTGAATAAACCATATCTTCAGGGCGAACACCAAAGTATACTTCTTTTCCAACGTATGCTTTAAGATGTTTTGCTTGTTCTTCTGTAGGATATAATTCAAAAGAACCTTCATCTGCGATAATTTTGCCACCTTTTTCAATAATTTTTACAGTAAGAAAGTTCATTGGAGGTGAACCAATAAAACCTGCAACAAATTTATTAATAGGATGATTATATAAATACATTGGAGAACCAATTTGTTGAACTTTACCGTCTTTCATAACAACGATTTTATCCGACATTGTCATAGCTTCAATCTGGTCATGTGTAACATAAATCATTGTTGCTTTAAGCCTGTGGTGCAAGTCTGAAATTTCGGCACGCATTTGTACACGAAGTTTTGCATCAAGGTTTGAAAGAGGTTCGTCAAACAAGAATACTTTTGGATTACGAACTATAGCACGACCTACTGCAACACGCTGGCGTTGACCACCGGAAAGTGCCTTTGGTTTACGTTCAAGCAATTCTTCAATATCAAGAATACGAGCAGCTTCTTTAACGCGTCGTTCAATTTCTGCTTTATCTGTTTTACGAATTTTAAGACCAAATGCCATATTATCATAAACAGTCATATGAGGATACAATGCATAGTTTTGGAAAACCATAGCGATGTTACGATCCTTTGGTGGCATATCATTCATAATTTCGCCATCAATGTAAAGCTCACCTTCAGTGATATCTTCCAAACCTGCAACCATACGAAGTGTTGTTGATTTACCACAGCCTGATGGTCCAACAAATACTACGAATTCACGATCTTCAATAGTGATATTTGCATTATCAACTGCACGAACATCACCATCGTATACCTTACCGATTCCTTTTAATTCAACTTTAGCCATATTAGCTAAGCCTCCTTAAGATTATTTTATGTGTTAAATATTAACATATTTGCTTTTTAAAAACAACACTAATATAAAAAAATATAGAAAATTTTTAATATTTTTTTTATACTATGTATATGAATAAGTTGAAAAATTTTTTTATCCTTTGGATTATATTTTTTATTGGAACATTTTCTTTTGCAAACGAAAATTTACATTATTATAAACTTGAAAATGGCTTAGATGTATATATTTTTGAAAATCACAATGCTCCTTTAGCATATATTGAAGTTGCACTAAAAGCCGGTGCCATAAAACAAAATTTTGAAACAGCCGGACTTTTTCATTTATACGAACATATTATGTTCAAGGGAAATTCAAAATTTAAAAATGCAAAAGAAGTTCAACGTGCATTGAACGACTTTGGAGTAGCAAACTGGAACGGTTCAACGGGCGATGAATTTGTAAATTATTATTTTACTTTACCGGCTGAACTTATAGAACAAGGCTTGGAATTTTGGGCATATGCAATTAAAGAACCTCTACTCGATGAAACAGAACTGGAAAAAGAAAAAAAAGTTGTTATCTCTGAAATTACAGGTAATTTATCTTCACCAAACAAACAACTCAACGATGCAATTTTCAAAAATTTATTTCCAAAATCTCCTTGGCAACTTGATCCTGCTGGTTTTGAAAAAAACATACAAAATTGCACAAAAGAAGATTTAATAAAAATTAAAGATAAATATTATGTAGCAAATAATGCGGCAATTTTTGTTGGTGGAGATGTTCAAAAAGATGAAGTAATTAAATTAGTAAATAAATATTTTAGTAATTGGAAAAGTGCTTATGTTCCAAAACATACTGAACAAATAAGCAAACCTCTTGCAAGCGAAAAATTTTTAATTCAGCAAGACGCACAATTACCAGCGAACATGGCACAAGTAATGATGTTTTACCGCGGACCTGACAGTGAAAAAGATGTATATGCAACTTATGCCGCTGATATTTGGGGAAGTTTACTTGAAAATCCTAAAAATAAATTTTCTAAAAGAATATGCAATGATAAAAATTTTAAAATTCCAAGCACTGATTATTTTTCTGCTTGGTATTATACAAAGTTATCAAGTGGGCGAATAAACTTTATGACAGTTTTTAATGAACCTGAAAAAAATTTGCTCAATAGAGTTTTAAAATTTTATAATAAAATTCATAACAATGAAATTCCTAAAATAATAAAAAACAAAAAATATTTTTCAAAAAAAGAATTTGAAAATGTAAAACAAAAAATAAAAGATAAAAGACTTATTAGCACAGAAACAGCAGAAGGTTTTTTAAGTGAATTGCGTTTTTGGTGGGCATCGGCACCGGAAAATTATTTTTTTACATATGAACAAAACTTGAACAAAGTTTCACATATAGATATTTCACAATTTTTACAAAAATATATTATAGAAAACTATCCGTTAATTGTTGTAAAAGTAAATCCGGAGATATTCAAACTATATGAATCATCTTTTGCAAAATATGGATTTACTGAAATTACAAAAGACAATGCTTTTTATTGGAATGATGCACCACCTGCAGAAAATAATTTATTTAATGAAAATAATAACAGCAAAGAAAAAGAAAATGAAATGGAAATTTTAAAACTAAAAAATGGTATTCCTTTTTATCTGAAAAAAAACACAACGAACTCAATACAAAATTTACGTATCTTTGTTTTAGGTGGTGCAGTCAACACAGATAGCAATATTACAGGTATTGAAGATGCTTTATTTAAAATAATGAGCAAAGGTTCTAAAAAGTTTTCAAAAGAAAAAATTGAAAAAATTTTACATGACAAAAGTGCAAGCATTTCCGGTTATGGCAGAAGTGATTTTGCAACACTTCAAATGAATTGTCTTACTCATCATTTTAATGATGTTTTTGAAATTTTTAGCGATTGTTTTTTAAATCCACGTTTTTCAAAAAGCGAATTTAAAATCTTACTTGATGATTATAAATTTGATTTAACAAGAAGTTCTGAAAATCCAAAATTACTCTTAGAAAAAATTGTTGCAAATAATATTTATAAAAATCATCCATACGCTAATACGAGCACACCAAATGATTTTTCAATTAACAACATTACTATTGAAGAAATGAAAAATCACCATAAAAAAATTTTGAATGCATCACGAATATTCATTGTTGCAGTTGGAAACTTTGAAACTGAAAAAATACTTTCTTTACTTAACCATAAATTTGGAAATATTTTAAATTATGATTTTAAATCAATTGAAATTCCTAAATTAATAATTGAAAAAAACAACATTTTAGAAAAATGTGAAGCAAGCAACGGAACAGCTTTTAAGCAATTTATTTTTAATTTTCCTTCAATGCATGATACAGATTATCATGCAGCTTGTTTAGCAGCAACAATGTATGACGAAACTTTATTCAATATTGTTAGAGAAAAAAATGGAACTTGTTATTCTGTCGGAAACTCATACAAAGGTTCAAAAGTCTTGTACGGCTTATTATATGGAATTAATATAAATAACTTGACAAATTTTGACAAAAGTATTTTAGAAGCACAAAATGTTTTTAAAACAATGTCTGTAGAAGAAATTGAAAAACGTTTGCCGGGTTTTAAAAACAGTTATACTACCTCAGAATATAAACTAACAGAAACAAACTCAGGTGTTGCCTCTCAAATAGCAACTAGTATTTTATTTTTTGATGATGCTTTTGCCTTGGAAAAATTTGCACAAAAAAGAAATGCGGTCACTGCTCAAGAAATACAGGCCGCATTCAAAAAATATTGGATTGATAGCGACAAAGCTGAATTTACCGTAACTGGTTATTAAGGTTCCTCTTCAATTTCTATTGGAATAATATTTTTGAATTTATATTTTACCGGATAATATGGTAAGTCCTCATATGCAGGACTACCTACTCCAGGTGCAAAAGCTACAAGTCCGGAAATCATTGTTTTAGCAGTATCCGAAATATCAATAATTTTTAAACTAGCTTCATCTTTCATACTTTCTGCATTTTCATTTGTGATTTCCGTATCATTATTAATCCAAATATACCACGAGTAATAACCACTACCTTCCTCTGTTACTTCATTCATTCTACGAATTGTAAATTTATTTGCTTTGTTAAAACCGGTAATATATTTAGACGCAACAGTAGCAGAAGAATTTTCTGTATATGTAAACTCACCTATTTCTTTTTGTGCTTCTTTTGGATCACTATTTGCAACTTTTATAATTTTCCAATTTCCGTTAGTATCAATGCTGAATAAATAATATTTACGTGGATTACCTGTTTTTTTTTCAAAGTCGGAACAAGCAAAAGCCACTCCGCCACCATAATTAAATGCACCCGTTTCTTTATTCATTTCAAAACTAAACTGACGAATATCATCATTTGGCAAACCGTCAAAATCATCAACTAAAACTTTAAAGTCACAAGAATAATATTTTTTTGTGTTTGCCGTATAATAAATTTCATATTCTCCTTCCGTTTGCCAACCATCAATATATTCTGAAGGAGTAGCTTCAGCCGGCGTTTCATCATCATTCGGTAAAATCTCAACATACACTCTCATAGGCGTTTTTGAAAGATTTTCGTTAGCACCCGCTTTTGCCGCAAAAATTATATTTGATAAATTTTCTTCAACATAAGGTAAACTTGTCAAAAAATATTCAGAGGCAACATCGCCTTTTTCAATATTTGCATACAAATAAACATTATTGGAAATAATTTTTGCTGTAATAACATTTTTTGAACCGACGCCGGCATTTAATGTTATACCCGCTTGATTTTCTTTTTTTGTAGCGTCAACTATGGAACCATCAACATATTCATAAAGAGAATATTTTCCTTCGTTGGTAATATAAAAAGCACAATAATTTTTATAATCCTTAAAATTAAATATGAAACCAAACGGCTCATCTTTATCCCCGCTTGTTTTTTGAAACTGAACATTTAACTCAGTTGCACTTGCATTTCCATGAGCTTTATATGTCCATGTTCCGTTTTTAATTGAACTGCTATTTAAAAGTAAAGCCTTCCAGTTTCCTGAAACTGCATTATCATCGGTAAAAAAACCGCAATTTGTAAAAAGGAAAAATAAATATATACCAAACAGAGATAAAAACTTCCTCATAAATACCTCCAATATCTTATCAGTTAATATCGACATTATTGTAGCATAAAATCATAAAAAAAGCATTAAGAATCAGTAAAACTTTTCTTCAAATGAATTGCTGAAAACATACAAATCTTTTATACTATTCACCATGAAATTTGTAAACGGTTATTTTGACTGGGCTTCTACATCTTTACCCGACAAAAAAATTTTAGAAAATGCATTAAAAAAATCTTTTGACTTTTCAGCGAATCCTTCAAGTGTTCACAAAAAAGGTATTGAAGCAAAAACACTTTTAAATAATTGCAGAATTCGATGTGCAAAAATTTTAGATGTCAAAGAAGATACTATTATTTTTACTTCAGGCGGAACGGAAAGTAATTGTATTCCGATTGTTTCTCTTTTACAACGACCGAGCAAAGGCTCAATTGTGATTAGTGCCATTGAACATCCGGCAATTCGTGAACAAGCAAATGCTATGAAAAATTCCGGTTGGCGTGTTAACATTGCAAAAGCAAATAAAGACGGAATCATTACTCCGGAAGCTGTTGTCAATGCTATGGATAAAGATACCGCATTAGTTTGCGTAATGGCAGTGAATAATGAAACAGGTGCTATTCAACCTATTGAAGAAATTTCAAAAGCAATTTCCGAATCAAGCAATGGTCGCAAACGTCCAAAATTTCACGTTGATGCTGTTCAATCAATTGGGAAAACATTAATAAATTTAAATTATAACGGAATTGACACAGTTGCTATTAGTGCACATAAACTTTACGGACCTCGTGGGGTTGGTATTTTATATATGAAAAATAAATTTGAGCCTTTTTTAAAAGGTGGCGGGCAAGAATATGGTCTTAGAAGTGGCACTGAAAATATCTTTGGAATTTTAGCACTAACAGAATGTTTAGAAAAATATTGTAATAACGAATTTGTAAATGCGAATATAAAAAAAATGACTAATGTGTGTAACGATTTTATTAATGAAGTCTTAAAGATAAAAGGAACGAGCATTGTGCCACCATGCAGAGAAAAAATTGAAAACACAAATAGTTTTTTTTCTCCGTATATTTTACAAGTAGCTTTTCAAAACATTCCCGGCGAAGTAATGGTTCGTGCTCTTAGTGAAAAAGGTTTTTATATTTCAACAGGTTCTGCTTGTTCATCCAAAAAGCAATCCAGACCAATTTTACAAGCAATGCAAACACCTGCAGAAATTGCCTTAAACAGTGTACGTTTTTCTTTTTCTCAGGACACTACATTTGAACAAACTTCAGCCTTACTTGATGCATTAAAAAGTATTTGCTCATTGTTCAATTAATTTCATCTCTAATGCACGAACTTTTTCATTTGGATTTAAATATCTTTGTGCAACTGTATGTAAAATTTTATTTTCAATTATTTGGGTAATTTGCAAAGGACTGCCTTCCAAAACAATTATTTTATCTGCAATGGCAAATGCTTCTCTAACATCATGTGTTACCATAATTACAGTACGTTTTTTTTCCGACATTAATTGTTCAAAAAGCTCCATTAATTTAATTTTTAATTTTAAATCCTGAGATTGAAATGCTTCATCAAGCAAAAGTAAATCACTACTCAATGCAAAAGCTCTTGCCATAGCTACTCTTTGCTTTTCTCCACCGGAAAGATTTATGGGTATATCATCTGCCCTATTTAACAAACCTACTTTTTCAAGAAATGTTTTTGCGATATTTGTTACTTCTTTTTTTGAAAAATGATTTTCTAAGATAATTTCAATATTTTTTTGAATGGAAAACCACGGTAAAAGTCTTGGTTCTTGAAAAAGATATGAAATAGATTTTTTGTTTTGCATTTTTGCAATATGATTTAGTAACGTTGTTTTTCCAGTTCCTGACGGAGCAATTAGACAAGTTATTTTATCTTTTTCAAATAAAAGAGAAAAATTTTCAAAAAGTTTTTTTCCACCATAATGAATTGTTAAGTTTTCTATTTTTATCATTTCGTACTTTCCTTTTTTTTCTTTTTAAAAATTTGGGTAAAAAATTTTTCACAAATAAAAGATAAAAAAATAACAACAAAACTTATAGCAAAAACTTCTGCAGTTTCTAAATGAACCTTAGCTGTATACATTGCCGTTCCAAGAGAAAATTTGGGTAAACATAAAACTTCAGAGGCAACAACAACTTTCCAACTCAACGCAAAACTACTTATCATTCCGGAAAATAAATATGTTTTTATTGAAGGAATATAAATATATTTAATTTTTTGTTTTTTTGAAAAAGAATAAACTTGTGACATTTGTAAAAGATTAGTGTCAATATTTTGAATTCCTGTTGCAATTGATGTTGTCATAACAGGCAGTGTCATTAAAACAGAAACAAAAATTGGAACGGTATTTGTTGAAAACAAAAATAAAGCACAAAGAATAAAAGAAACTACAGGGGCTGCTTTTATTATACCAAGGGGAAAATCAAAAAGTTTTGAAAATGTTTTTGAAAAGCCACAGAGAGTACCTAGAAAAAGTGAAATAAAAAAAGAAAGAATAAAAGCATAAAGGCTTCTAAACATGGTTGCAAAAATTTGTAAATAAAAAGATTTTTTGCTAAAAAGATTTTTTAATGCAAAAAATACTTCAGTAGGTTTTGGCATGACAAAACTGGAATTTATAATTTTAGCTAAAACAGTCCAAAATAATATGATGCAAAAAAAAGAAATTATGCTTAAAAAAGGTGAAATGAATTTTGATTTATCTTTTATTTTAAAACATAATTTCTTTTGCATATTTTTTAAAAATTAAAATAAAAATCATCGGAAGGCAAAACTCCACCGATTGATTCAGGTGCAAAATTCATTAACACCTTAAAGAAATTTTCAATTTCACTTTTTGCTTCTTGAGCTGTTTTAAAAGCAAATGATGCATTTGGAATTACTTTATTTACAATTTGTGCTTGTAAACCAAGTCCGTGTTTTTCAACTAAAACTCCTGCTTCGACAGGATTTTTATTTACTAAACCTACAGACTGTGCACAACTTTGTAAATACATTTTTACTGTTGCAGGATATTTTTGGGCAAACTCTTTTCTAACAACGACCATTGTCATAGGATACGAATCATAGCCTGAAATTTCTTTATAAATACTTTGCACATCAAATGCACGAACAATTCCTTGACCTTTTATTTGAGCAACAGTAGCGAACGGTTCAGGTACAAAAGCATATTCAACTTTACCGGAAATTAACGCTGCAGGAATTTCTGCATTTGAAATGGAAAAGTCCAATTTTGTATCTTCTTTTTCCTCCCCTATTTTCATACCGTTATTTTCCAATATGTAACGAAGAATATATTCAGGTGTTGAGCCAAAACCTGCACTGTAAATTGTTTTGCCTTGTAAATCTTTCACTGTTTTTATTGTTGTGTCTTTTGTTACCAAATTTAACATACCCCAACCTATAACACCTGCACAAACAATTTCTCCGTTATTTTTGTTAAAAATTTTTGCTGCAACATTAGGAGGCAAAATTCCTATGTCGATTTCGCCCTTAAGCATTTTCGGTAAAAGTACGTCCGGCGTTGCACAAACTTCCATTGTTGAATCACCTTCAACAGCGGGCTTTTCTTCAAACAAATGCACAAGACCAATTCCGCTAGGTCCATTTAAAACCGCACCGTGTACAACAGGGGCAAACTGTTCTGTTTGTTTTTCTTTTTTGCATGAAACAAAAATGTTAATTAATAACAAAATTATCAATAAATAATAAACAATTTTTTTAAAATTCATTTTCTTTCCTCATAAAATATAGATATACTTTAATATAACATTTAAAAAAAAATTAATCAAATCTTTATATATATTATTTAAGAAAAATTATTTTAAATAAAAAATAACATAAATAATGAAAATATGCTAAAAAAATTCAAAAAATTAAAAGTTTTTATATTTTTTTATCGGTAATTCTTTACATAATAAGATTTTTTTACGATAATATATAAAGAATGGAGTTTGAATATATGCAAAAGAATTTATTTATTTTTACAATTGTTTTTTTGATTTTATTTAGTTTTTTCGGCTGTGCCACAAAAACACCGGAAATTGTACCGGAACCAAAATCAGTTCAAGAATTAATTTTATCCGGCCAAACGGAAGAAGCTCGACAAATGTTTCAATCAAAAATTGATATTAATGCTGTCGATGAAAGCGGTATGTCGGCTTTACACGCAGCAGCTCAAACAAATAGTCATGATTTAGCGGCTTTTTTGCTTTTTTTAGGTGCTGACCCCAATTTAAAAAATTTAGCAGGTGAAACACCTTTACTTACTGCCATTAATAATAATGCAAAAGAAACAGTGAAGCTTTTAGCACCGGAAGGCGATGCCTTTTTTGCTGTGGATAAATTTGGCAAAACCGCTTTTGAGACAGGACTTGAAAAAGGTGATGAATTTGCATCTTTTCTAATTACCGAAAAAACAGGAAATATGTTAGATAAAAACGGTAACAATATAGTTCATTACTTGGTAAAAGCAGAAAATCTCAACGGCATTGAATTTTGCATAAAAATGAAAGTACCTGTTTCTCTTGCAAACAAAAAAGGTATAACTCCATTGCATTTGGCTTATGAAAAAATGTACAGTTTACCAACAGTAAAAATCGCAGCCTCTTTATTAATGGCAAATGCCACTCCTTTACGTGATAAATTTAATTATTTTGAAGATGCTGTTAAAACTCGTAATCCTTCTTTGCGTTTTGTTGATGGACAAACTCCTTTGCATTTTGCAACAATGACAGGTGAAAAAGGAATCGTTGAGTATTTTATAGAACGAAAAGCTCCTGTAATGGCAAAAAACATTATGGGTTCTACACCGTTACACGAAGCTGTTCGTAGTGGAAATTTAGAAATCGTACAACTTTTGCTCAAAGCGGGTGCTAATCCAAATTCTCAAGACAGTTTAGGAAAAACTCCTTTTTTATTGGTAACACCGGTAAAAACTCGTTCTCAAATTTATGATCTTCTTTTACAAAACGGTGCAAATCCTAATGCAAAAGATTTGTTTGGGGACACACCTTTACACTTGGCAGTAATGTCCGGCATGGAAGTAGAAATTTTAGAAAAATTAACTCGTGCAGGTGCAGATATTAACGAACGAAACAAAGAGGGAGTAACACCTTTAGCATTAGCCGTAGAAAGAAAAAACATTGCTCAAGTGAGATTTTTGTCAAGTGGAAAAGCAGATATTCATGCAGAAGATATTTCAGGTAATACTCCATTAAGCCGTGCATTAGGTGGCTTGGCAGAAGAACAAAAACTTGAAATTTTGAAAATAATTGTTACTTCTCAGAATATTGCCAGTCGCGATTCATATGGAAATTCTCCTTTGCACGTCGCTGTAAAAATAAATGCTCCAAGTGCTCAATTAGATTATCTTCTTTCTTTAACAAATGATGTTAATGCCCGCAATAAAGACGGAGAAACTCCGCTTTTGCTTGCAGTTCAATATAATCGACGAATTTTGGGTGAAAAACTTTTATCAAAACGTGCAAATGTTTTCAGCACAAATAACAAAAACTATTCCGCTTTACGTTATGCAATGAAATTAGGCGGAGATGTTCAAGACTGGCTTTTAACCAGTGAGGTTATTAAAGCAACTGATGGTAGCGGAAACACACCTTTACATTATGCGGCGGAATGGAAATTTGACAATTCCGTTTTGATTTTACTTGAAAAAGGAGCAAATATTAATACGCAAAATGCAAATGGCGAAACTCCTTTATTTAGTGCGATTAAAGCAAACTCAACTTCAACAATTTCTCTTTTAATTCAAAAAGGTGCCATAAAAGATGCTAGAGATTTTTTAGGTAACACACCTTTACACAGTTGTGTTTTACGCGATGCAAAAGATGCAGCAAAAATGCTCATTCTATCCGGTGCAGACTTAAATGCTAAAAATCTTGCAGGACAAACGCCACTTTCAGAAGCCGCACGGCAAGGAAGAATTTCCATGGTTACCCTTTTATTGGATAACGGTGCGGATATCAACGCTTTTGACGCAACCGGTAAAACAATTCTCATGGACTCAATCCAAAGTGGTAGCATTGAAATAGTTTCTCTTTTACTAAAACGCGGTGCGTCTCCCACAATGCAAGAAATGTACGGTCGTAATGCATATCACGAAGCTGCATATAAAGGAAATATTCAGTTAATTAACATGGTGCGTTCTGCAGGAGGTAATCCTTTAGCACGTGATGCACACGGTGTAACTCCTTTTAGTTTAGTGATGGATAAAGACATAAATGTAATCAAAGCCGTTTTGGGCAGTTCAAACCGTTTAATTGACAGTGACGGAAACACTCCTTTACACATTGCTACTTCAAATAAATTAGAAAAAAGTAAATTAGCATCTTTATGTCAAATGAACTATCCAATTAATGCAAGAAACAAAAATGGTATGACAAGTCTTTGCTTTGCCGCAAAGAATCAACTGCAAGAACAAGCAAAAGTACTTTTAGAATACGGTGCCGATCCGTTCATATTAGATAATTCCGGTGAATGTGCTCTCACCTATGCAATGAAGGATGAAGAAACAAATATCCTCAGCGATATGGTAAAAATTGTAGGCAATGCTAAAGACATGGTTGGAGACGGAATTTTACATTACGCCGCTCGTGTTGCAAATGAGGATACAATTAAACGATTAGTTTCTATGGGCTTAGATAAAACAGCACGCAACATTTCCGGTGAAACACCATATGATATGGCTAAACGATGGCTACGCAATGACATTGCGGAAATGCTAAAATAAAAAAGCTAAGGGTTATTTTTTACAAAAATAGCCCTTTTTTTATTTCATAACCACAATATTATAACTTCAGGCGCAACTTCAGGCATACTTGACCAAAACACTTTTTTCAATCATATTAGACATCATGGACAGTTCATTAGTTACACGAACATATTTGGAAACTCTTTCAACAGCAGACTTAATCGATTTGGCCGAAGAATATGAAATAGACATTCCTTCCGACTTGAACAGAAGATTTATCATAGCCGAATTACTTGAAGCTGCAGAATATGCAAATACCACAACACAAAGCGATTTAATTCCCAGTGAAAAAATTATTAATCCTGTCAATGAATTGCCTTATACGTATAATGAATCACAAATGGGTGTTGTTTTACGCAATCCCGCTTGGTGTTTTGTATATTGGGACATTCGTAGTGCTGATTTGGAATTACTTTTTCCTGCAAGCGGTTTTATTGAACTTGTTCTCAAAGTTTCTTTTTATGAGTCATTGGACAGCAATAAATGCACGGAAAGCTTTGATATTCCTTTGGTTACAGAAACACGTGAATTGTTTGTATTTTTACCTGCAGATGAAAAAATTATCAAGCTTGATTTAATTGCTAAATTTGGAAACCGCAAACCGCTAAATATTGCAAATTCAGCAAAAATTGAAATTCCAAAAGCAAATTTAGAAATTAGTTCTTCAGCTTTAACAAAAGATGTTTCACCAATTTTGAGTCTTTCGGGTTTACCAAAAATATTGCAATCACAATATTCAAAACATAGACAATCATTTATATAAAAAAGTGGCAAAAAATAATAGGAGAAATTATCATGTCGAATAAGAACCTTGTTTTGCATATTAACTCACATCAAGATTATTTAGCAAATTCAGAAAATCACGACAGCGAAAAATTTAATATACTTTTTTCAAGCATAACACAAACTTTTTTGCCACTTTTAAATATGTTTGCAAATTTAGAGGCAGACGGCATATTTTTTAAGGTAAGCATGGTTTTTACACCATCACTTTGTGCAATGCTCGCAGATCCTGTAATTCAACAAGCATATATTGAATGGCTTGACAAACTAATATCTTTTGGTGAAACACAAATAAGCAAAAATCCTAATGCTGAAAAATATTTGAAACAATTACGTTATGCAAAACGAGATTTTACCGAAACGTTAAACCAGGACATTCTTTCAAAAATTGATTATTATGCTCGACGTGGCAATATTGAACTTCTAGCAACAGCGGCTACTAACTGTTTTTTGCCACATTATATTGATTTACCTGAAGCAATTAATGCTCAAATTGAAACAGGTTTGCTTTCTCACAGAAATTTTTTTAGTACTTCTCCGGAAGGTTTTTATCTTCCTTTTATGGGATATACACAAGGAATTGAGCGTTTTATAAAATCATATGGTTTACGTTATACCGTTTTAGATAGTCACGGTTTGCTTTTTGCAGATCCTGTCCCTCAAGCAGGAATCTTTTCACCGGCTCGTTGCTATAATTCATTGATGATTTTCCCAAAAGATAATGAAACAGATGAATTGCTTTTTGGTGAAAACGGCTATATTAACAATGAAATATATCTTGATACAAACCGTGACGTGGGCTTTGAAGAAAAACTTTCTAAAATTTCTAAATTTCTTAACAGCGATAAAATGCGTATTTCTACCGGTTTTAAATATTGGACAAAAAACAATGAAATATATGATGAACAAAAAGCGAATGCACAAGCCATAATTGATGCTACAAATTTTTTAAATAATAAATCCGAAAAGTTACAAAATGCACAAGATTTGCTCAAAGGAAGTGACGTTTGCGATGTTTGCGTTTTTGATTCAGAGCTTTTTGGTCAAAAATGGGCTGAAGGATTAATTTGGTTAGAACAAATATTTAGACAAGCAAATAAAAGAGATGATATAAATTTAGTTCTTTATGAAGATTTAACTTCAGATCCGTTTTCATATGAAAAAATCCAACCTTTTCTTAGTAGTAATGAAGGTGGTGGTTACGGTGAAAATTTGCTTGACAGTTCCACCGGGTGGATGTTGCGTTATGTTAGAAAAGCATGTGAAAGAATGATAGATTTATCATCACGTTTTATTGATGACACAGGATTAAAAGCTCGTTCATTAAACTTAGGAGCAAAAGAAGTGCTTTTAGCACAAAGCTCAGACTGGGCTAAAATGATTAGCAGTCGAAGTTTTCCCGAATATGCAAAAAAAGAATTTACAAACTGCATTATTAATTTTACTACCCTTTTTGATTCATTAGGTTCTAATTCAATCAGTACTGAGTGGCTTACAAATACTGAAAAAGCACATACTATTTTTCCATGGATTAATTATCACATTTTTAGTCCTAAAAAATAATAAAAATTTAATCTAAACTTTGATACTCTTTTATTCGCCTTATTAAGTCAATCATGTTTTGTGCATTTTCAATGCCTTCTTTTGCCGGATCAAAACTCGGGTCCAATGCTAAAGATTGTTTCCAAACATCGATTGCTTCTTCAAGCATTTCTTCATTATAAAGCTGCAATCCTTCAATATATAAAGAATCCACTTCTTCCTGCAATGCTTTTCGTCCTTTATCACCAAGATTCATTTTAGCACACAGGCTAATTCTATTAACCGGATTTATAGAACTTGTCATGTCAAATGTATAATTAACATTTATAAAAAATTTTTTCACTTCAAATTCGGTACCAAAACTGAATCTAGGATTTGCACCTGAAAGTAAAAATCCTGTCTGAAAAGAAAAAAAGTGAGTACATTGAACCGAAAGTCCAAAACCGGCAGAAAACATCTCACTTTTTGAAACATCAAGTATATTTATCGGTTGTCTAAATTCCAACGTTAAAATCACCGGACGAACAACTTGATATGAAATGCCCAATGCAAAATGCGTAGGCAAAGCATCGTCTAACTTTGCACCTTTGTCTAGACCGGTAAAAGCTGCACCTAAATTAGTGGCAACAAGTCCAATTTGAAAATTCGGGTCGCGTGAAGAAAAATTTTTTGCCAAATTAAAGCGTATCTGAAATCCTAAATCTGCCATAAAAGCAATTGCAGATTGAGAAAGACCTGACTTTTCAATTATTGTCATGGAAAAATCATCTGCATAATCAGGTACGCTTCTATATGCAGCTTTTATATTTGCACCAAAAGCCAAGCCCTTAAATTTATATCCTGAAAAAAAATTGTACGCAAAATTTAATGTAGCAGTTGTTTCACTATAATATCCACCGGAAGATCTTTGACCAAAATGATTATATTCAGTAAATGGCACATAAAAACATTTAATACTTGTACCCCAACCAAAATTGTTATTTCGTGATGTAAGTGCAAAAGTGTCCACAGAAGAGTCTGCAATCCATGCATTATGAAAAACAGCTAATTCACTACTTTCTAAAACAGAACTTGCAGCCGGATTAAATTCCAAAAAACCAATATCGTTTGATAGTCCGGTAAAAGCACTGCCCATTGCTTCTGCTCGTCCGCCTGTAGGAATATAAAGAGAACGAAAAACCGTTTGTCCTTCTTTTGCATCCAAAAGAGCAGAAAAACCTTGAGAAAGCCCCGCATACAAATCTTGATATTCTAAAGCAATTGTTTTATCAACTTTTGTAAAGGTGAGAATAATTAGTAATAAAGCAAAAAGAAAATACTTCCTCATATTATAATCTTCGGTCTAAATTATAACTCATTTTATGAATTTATTCCTTATTATTGCATTAATTTTAATCATTTTTAACCGAAAATATATAAGAAAAGAATTTTATTTGCTATAATATATATATAATTGAAAAAAATATTATTGCTAACATTTATGATTTTTCTCTTTTTGCCTAATGGCTTTTGTAAAAGTAAAAAAAAGCCGGACACATTCAAAGAAGTTGAGCAACTTTTTAATGAAAAAGAATACAGTAGTGCACTTTTACAATTAGCACAACTATTAAATAATAGCCCTGAAAATTTTGATGATGCACAAAAATATATTTCACAAATTATGAAAAACAGAAAAATTTATTATGACTTTTCCGAAACTCTTTTACATAACTTGCGCGAACATCCTGAAAATGCAAAATTACATCTAGACATGATTGAACAACTTGAAGAAATGGAAAAAAATCCTAATAAAATTACAAAAGCATTTTTACGTCAAGTAAAATCAGCGGCACAGTTTACATATTACAAAGCACAATTCGAACAAATTATGCAAGACGGAAAAAACCTTTTGGTGAAAAAAAAATATCTTGAAAGTGCAAAAAAATTCCAAGAAGGTTTTTCTCTTTATCAAGAAGAATATTTTGCAGAAAATACCAAGCCTGAATATGTTGAACCTGTAAAAAAAGGTTTGGAAACTATTGCTTTTTCGATTAATAATTTTACCTCATATTATCTTATTTTAAAAGAATCCATAGAAAATTATGAAAAAGTTTTACAAACAGGTATTTATAATAACATATTAATTTCTCACAACAATGTTTTTACAAATTTTTCAAACTATGCAAAATTACGAAACGACATTGCACAAGCGGGAAATACATTTCATGACATTTTTAATATATTATCACATATAAACTCAGAACTTACAGAAGCGTCTTTTTTGCCTTTTGCATATCGATTTACATTGGGAAGAGTAAATGATCCACTAACAGGTATATTAGCTGTATTTGATTCTATTTGGGAAGAAAAAATGCCTGTAATAAAATACTTAGCTCAAAACAATGCAATGAATAGTTTAAATGGCTTGATAAATTTTTTGAAAAAAAAAGATTTTATTTTCGACATTGAGGATAATGATATTAGTCAGTCAACCACAGCGATAAATAATACTTTAAATTTTTTCAATTTAGCAAACAATGCAGAAAGACTTGATTCTTTGCGTCAAAAGCCTATAGATGAAAATTTTTCTCAAAATATAGATTTTGCACAATATATTGCAAACGGTTTTTTAAAAGAAATTAAAACTGCCGAATTTTTAGGGAAACAAATAAATGAAGCAAACGCTTTTAATTTTGAACAAAAAAACTATGCAGAAAAAATGATTTTAATGGCACAAACTTTTCATGAGCTAAGTCAAAAATCTTTTGAAAATTTAAATTTAATAAAAAAAGAATTTGAAAAAGCAAATACATTACAAAACGAAACAAAAAATGCTTATGAACAATATATTAATTTTGTTGATAAAATTGCACAAACTGCAAAAATTAAACATATTGAACAATGGAATATTTTGGCTCAAAATTATGAAATTGATTCTGTGAATATTTTAAATAATTATACTAATATTTTTACACAAGCAAGTGATTTACTTAATATTGATAATAAGAGACAATACACTTTTCCAAAAGAAAGTATTGAAGTAATTAATTTAGCATACAAAACATTAGATAAAGATTATAACAAAATTTTACAAGAAAAAAACATTTTGCTTACAGCTCCGGAAACAGATGTTAAAAACGATAAAAATACGGCACAACAATATCACATATCTTTAACTAAAATTGACGAATGTTTGATAACATTAGATTCATTAAAAAAACAAAGTCAAGAAATGCTTGAAATTGCACAAAAACAAATCGTTCAAGCTACAAGGGCACAAAATGAAGCGGAATTACGTTATAATGAAGCACTTCAAGCCTTAAAGCGCGAAAATTTTCAAACAGCACGTGATAGTTTGCAAAGAGCACGAACAAAATATAGTGAAGCACTTGCATTACAAGAAAATCCTGCTTTAAGACAAACAAGCGATAATATTTTACAACAATTAGGATTTGATATAAACAAAGCTGAAAATGAAATTGTAGTTAAAGATGTGCGTCGTTTAACAACAAATGCTAAAGAAGAATATTACAACGGAAACTTTGAAAATGCAGAATCACTTTTAGTTCAAGCAAAAACTCGCTGGCATACGACTAATATTGAAGAAGATCCGGAAATTACTTCGCTTTATACTTTAGTTAATACTGCCCTATCAATGAAAACCGGTCGTGTTATTCCACCAACAGCACCATTGTATCCGGAGATGAGTCAACTTTTAAATATTGCAAACCAAAACTATGATGAAGGCAAAAAATTAATTAAACAAAATAATATGACAAAAGCAAAGATAATTTTAAATGATGCAAAAGAAAAAATCAATCAAGTAAAATTAGTTTATCCTATAAATCAAGAAGCAAGCCTTTTGTCACTAAGAATTGACCAACTTATCGATCCAATATCTTTTAACACAACTTTTGCTCAAAAAGTGCAAATTGCTAAAAACGATATTAACAAACCGGATAAAAGACAAAATGCATATACGGATTTACTTGACTTATATGAAATTAATCCTAAATATCCTGGATTAAAAAATGATATATATAATGCTGAGATTAAACTTGGCATTCGTGTTCCGCCACCGAATATTGACGATTTGAATAAAGCTAAAAAACTTACTTCAGAGGCATTGGCGTTAATAAATAAGACGAACAGAACGGAAATTGAGTTAAATA
This sequence comes from Treponema sp., assembly GCA_012520945.1. Lineage (GTDB taxonomy): Bacteria > Spirochaetota > Spirochaetia > Treponematales > Treponemataceae > JAAYNH01. Next base: position 93,749 of record JAAYNH010000104.1, read on the forward strand.
CTGCAATGGCAAAAGTAAATGAAGCTTTACGTCTTAATCCCGATGATAAAAATGCCATGCAAACAAAAGACCGTCTTTCTTCTTTAATTGGCGGAACATTATCTGTGGTTTTGTCTGCTGCCGATGAAGAAACTTATAATTTAGCAATTCAAGAATTATCACGAGGAAACACAATTCAAGCTTCAGCTTTAGTTGCACAACTTTTGCAAAAAAAACAAAACCAAAATTCAAGTAAAATTTTAGACTTAAAACGAAAGGTTGATTCTTTATTATAATGAAAAATTTATATTATTTTTTAAAAAAAATATTTCCGACCATACTCATTTTGTTTTTTTGCTTTATAAACACTTTTGCTTATGATTTTTATTGGGAAAAGCCACAAATTATTTCAACAGGAAATAACAAATTTCCAACCCAAGCACAAAACACAAAAAGCAACACAAGTGCGGTTTTTTGGCAAGAAATTGAACAACAAAAAAACACCACTGACAAAGGAAATATCTGGATTTCAGGCCTTATTTTTTCAGATAATAGAAATGATTGGAAAAAATTATCTAAAATTGCCGGTCCTTTTGCATATTCAGGAGATATTCCTAATATAATTTCTTCAACTGTTTCAGATGATGGAACAATTTTGCTTGCCATTCAATCAAGTGCAAACAAAATAATAATTCTACGAACCTATGATAATGGAATAAATTTTGTACAATCGGAAATTAATCACAACCTTTCTTTAATTGCTCCGCGCATTTATACTACATCAAAAAATAGTTATTTACTTTTTGCTACAAAAGGTAAAGATGAATCATTTAGTTTACTTTACGCTACCTCAGAAAATGGCATAGATTGGTCGGATTTTACAGAATTTGAACCTGCTATAGGTATAAACAATCCTTTTTTTCCGGTTTTATGCACATTTGAAAATAAAGATTTAGTAATTTTTCAATCTTCATTTACAGCAGGAACTCGCCTTTCTTATCAATTATATACAACAGTTTCTCAAGACGGTGGATATACATGGTCAATGCCAAATATGATTACAGGGCCGGAAAGCGTCAATGCAAATCAAATTTTTTCTAATTTTCATAACCAAAGACCAAATGCTTTCTTTTTTGAAGATAAAATTTATGTTGCATGGGAAAGAACATATTATTCATCAGAAAATGCACAAATTTACGTTAGCACATTAGACAAATTTGGAAAGTCTTTAAGTAAACCTGAACTTATCTCAACCGGCAAAGGTAATGCCGCTTTTCCTATTTTATTTAATTTTGATAATAATCTTTGTGCTACATGGTTTGACACTAGACGTGGCATAGAAACCGTATATTTAGCACAAAAAAAAGGTCTTATTTGGACAGAAACTTTAATTTCCGACGGTTCACGCGAATCAATTTTCCCACTGCCTATAATGAGCAATTTTGGAAATGATTTACATATTTTTTGGCAACAAAAAATCACTTCCAATACAACAGGAATCGTACAACTATCTCCAGATAGAACAGTTACAAAACCTGTTTTAAAAGCATATTCATTTACGGAAGGCAAACGCTCCACGTCTGAAAAAATTTCTGCACAGATTGTTTTTCCGGAAGATTCTTCCGGCATTGCAGGTTATTCATGGATTTTTACACAAGATGAAAATAAAGAACCGCCAAAAGAATTTATGAACATGAGTAATCAAAAAATCATAAATGCTAATGCGACGGAAGACGGAAAGTGGTTTTTAAAAGTTCGTGTCATAGATTATGCAGGAAACTGGTCAAATTTTGCTTCCCTTTCTTACTTTAAGGATACAACACCGCCAAAAGCACCTAAAATAACTTTACCTGAAATTGATGAACATGGTTTTGTTATTTCAAATACATTTCCCGTTAAATGGACAAAAGACACAACAGATGATGATGTTGCCGGCTATACATATTATTTACAACATATATCCGAAGATATTTCAGATATAAATCAAAGCATACATTTTAATGTGATAGCACCACCGCCTCGTATTTTAACATCAAATATACAAACATCGTTTAATAATATTGATGACGGCCTTTATGCTTTCAGTGTTGCCGCAATCGACACGGTAGGCAATATCAGCGATAGTTCCACTGTAAAACTTTATTTAAATAAATATATTCCATACACAACAATTTCAACTATAAATACAAAAATCGATACTTTCGGTACGATTAAAATAGATATTTTTGGAAAAGGATTCACAAGAGATGGTCATATTGAAGCAATTTATATCGATAAAGACGGAAAAGAACCTTATGAGTTAGTTTTGACACAAAAATCTAAGGATTATAATATTTTTTCAGATAAACTTATCGGTAATATACAACTTGATGATATTGATGAAGGAAATTATAAAATTGGACTAATGCACTCAAGTCGTGGACTTTATATGAGTCAAAATATTTTAAATATTACAAACATCGGAACAATAAAAATTGGAGATTATTCACATACATTTGCACCTGAATGGAAGATTTTGCCTAATAAAACGAAATATTCTGTGCAAACATCCGACATAATTTTATGGAGCATTTTTGTAATTGCTACTCTTGGCCTGTTTTTTACATTACACGGAATTTCCAATGTTGCCAAAGATGCTTTTACAATTCGTCATGAGGTAATTGCTCTGTTACAAGGAGATATTATGCAAAAAGAAAAAAAACGTAAAACAGCGGATTTAAAAAGTCGTGGCGGAAGTTTGCGTTATAAATTGATTATGTTTACCGCAGGATTAATCATGATGATTATTTTACTCGTGTCAATTCCTCTTGGTTGGCTCATGACAAAAAACCAGGAAAAAACTTTAACTTCAGGTTTGTGCGACCGCATTGAAGTTTTATTAGATAGTATGTCATCTAGTGCCAGAACTTATTTGCCAAGTGAAAATATTTTGGAGCTTAGTTTTTTACCGAATCAAGCTACTGCATTAAATGAAGCAAAATATGCAACTATTTTAGGAATGAAATCTAACTCAACAAATACTAACTTAAATTATATTTGGGCAACAAATGATATGAATATTTCTGAGAAAGCTTCTAGCAATATTATAACTTTTGGTATGACAACACTTGGAGGAGTTGATATTGTTGAAATAACAGAAAAATGCTCAAAATTAAATGATGAAGTTGTAGAAAAAGTTGGTGAAATGGCTAAAACAATTAGTAGTTTGACAACAGAGGCGGTAGGACTTGCTTTACGCACAGATAAAAAATCTGAAGAAAGACGCAATGAATTGCAAAGAATCACAAATCAGCTTTCAGAAAAATTGACAAACGAATTAAGTAATTTTAGTAAAATTGGAACAGGTTCAATTCCGCAATTTAATTTGGAACAATTAGATAGAGAAAACACAAAATATCTTTTTTACAAACCCATTTTATACAGACAAGGCTCGGAACAAGTTTTTGTTCGCGGAATTATTGTTACAGAAATTTCCACAGAAAATTTGCTTAATACAATTGTCAATAACAGAAAACAAATGATTGTCGTAACGGGTATAATTGCATTAATAGCTCTTTTAATTGGAACGGTTTTAACAATGCTTCTTGCATCAATCATTATTAGTCCAATTAAAAAATTAGTAAAACAGGTAAATTTAATTGCTCGAACAGGTGACAAAACAAAACTCGAAGGGCGTAAAATAGAAATAAAATCAAATGATGAAATTGGCATGCTTGGTCAAAGCATAAATACCATGACAGAAGAATTGGTTGAAAACGAAAGAAACAATCAATTTTTACTTGGTGCACAAGAAGTACAACGTTCTTTTGTACCGTTAAATGATTTAGAAGGTTCTCCCGGATTAAAAAGCACAGTTGGAAATATGCAACTGGGCTCATCTTCTTTATTTGTTTATTATCAAGGAGCAAAAGGTGTTTCCGGAGACTATTTTGACTGCATAAAGTTAGATGACAAAAAATATGCAATTATAAAATGTGACGTTTCAGGCAAAGGTGCTAATGCCGCTTTAATAGCAGCAGTAGTTGCAACTCTATTTAAGGAACATTTTAAAAATTCAAAAGAAAAAAACATATCAAAAGAATTAGCAACTTTAGCATACAAAATAAATGATGCAATTGAGGCAATGAATTTAAAAGGAAAATTTGCAGCATATACTTTATGTATTTTTGACAATGAAAAAAATGATTTGTATTTTTGTAACGCCGGTGATAATATCATTAATTATTATGACGCAACGGAAGGCAGAAAAAAAACTCTAACATTACCGGAAACACCGCCTGCAGGTCCTTTCCCGACATTTATGATTGAAATGAAAAGTGGATACCCTACTCAAAAAATAAAACTAAATAAAGGAGACGTTTTATTTTTATATACTGACGGCATAGAAGAAGCAAAACGATTATACAAAAATG
>JAAYNH010000105.1 GCA_012520945.1 Treponema sp.
ACGTTAAATTTATCACCTTCACGTTTTGTGTCAAATCCTAAGGATGTAAGAGTTTTATAAATTATATCCGAGCTAATATCAATTCCTGTATAACGATCAACATATTGTTTTGTTATATCGATTTTAATTGTTTCATATTTTTTAGGATATTCATCACTAATTAATGAAGCAACTTCTGCTCCGGCATCAACACTTTGAAGCATATTCCAAAATCGATATATTGCTACAAGTGTCAACTCAGGGTCAAGCATTTTTTCATAACGAACACTTGCATCTGTTCTATGACCAAGACGCACAGAAGATTTACGAATACTTACACCATCAAAGTTTGCACTTTCCAATACAACAGAATCACTATAACTTTCAATTTCGCTTTCTGCACCACCCATAATTCCGGCAATTGCAGAAGGTTTATCATTCGTATAAATGAGTAATGTATCCGTATCGATATTTCTTTCAATGCCATCAAGAGTCTTGAATTTCAAATTTTGTTTTGGTGTATCAACCGTTATGCTTTTAATTTCCGTTCCATCAAAAGCATGAGTTGGTTGTCCTATTTCCAACATAATTAAATTTGTCATGTCTACAAGCAAATTAATTGCACGCATTCCACAATAATAAAGACGAATTCGCCAATTTGTCGGGGACACATTACGAGAGATGTTTTTAAAACTACAACAACTATATCTGAATGCAATGTCCCCACGGTTAATTTTCAAATTTATCTTTTCACTACCTGTATATTTAGGTTCAGTTAAAGGTAACGATTTTAATTTTGTTCCAGCCAAAACTGCAAATTCACGGGCAATTCCATAATGCCCCCAAAGGTCGGGACGATTTGTCAAAGATTTATTATCAACCTCAAAGATAATATCATCAATATCATAAATTGTTTTAATATCCGTTCCAAGCGGACAATCAACATCAATTGTCATAAGTCCTGTATGATCATCACTAATACCCAACTCATCTTCACCACAACACATACCTTCGGAGTCAACGCCGGCAACTTTAGCTTTTGTTATTTTCATGCCAACAACACTTGCACCTTCAGGAGCAAATGCAACACGTTGACCCACTTCAACATTCGGTGCACCGCAAACAACATTGCAAATTTTTGAGCCGGTATCCACCGTAAGCAAGTGTAGCTTTTTTGAATTAGGATGCGGTTCCACTGTTTTAATTTGTGCAACAATTACACCGGAAACCTCAGAACCTTTATAAAAAATTTCTTCAACTTCTGCAGTTGAAAGTGTAAATCTTTTTATTAGAGATGTAACATCGTGGTCTGCAAAATCCACATACTCTTTTAACCAGTTTGTAGAAATAATCATATTAATTCCTTTTCTTTTTGACCAAAAAAATCTTTATAAAAAAATTTACAGATACCCCTTAGCACAATTTAAAAATACTCTAAAAAACTATGTGTATCTGTGTTTTAATTTTATCCTTCAAATTGACTAAATGCTTTTAAGTTACCGCTGTTAAAAATGCGAATATCTTTAACGCCATATCTCATCATCGCTAGGCGTGTCAATCCTAAACCAAAAGCAAAACCCGTATATTTTTCGGTATCAATTCCGCCATATTCCAAAACTTTCGGATGAATCATTCCACACGGACATAATTCTAACCAACCGGAATCTTTACAAGACGGGCAACCTTCTCCATCACAAATTAAGCATTTAATATCCAACTCAAAACCCGGTTCAACAAACGGGAAAAAACCCGGACGCAAACGAACATCCATATTTTTTCCAAATACTTCTGACAACAGTGTTTTCATAAAATAAATTAAGTTAGAAATGGAAATATCTTCATCTATCATAATTCCTTCCATTTGGAAAAAAGTATTTTCGTGACAAGCATCTATATTTTCATTACGGAAACATCGTCCCGGAAAAATTGCACGAAGAGGTGCTCCATATTTTTTCATAATTGCATTTTGTGCAGCAGACGTATGTGTTTTTAAAAGCTGACCTGTGCTCAAATAATATGTGTCTTGCATATCACGAGCCGGATGATGTTTTGGAATATTCAATGACTCAAAACATTGATAATCATCAACAATCTCCGAATAGTTTTCAATTACAAAACCCATTGTTTCAAAAACTTTTTCAACTTCGCGTTGAATTAAAGTTATCGGATGATATGAACCTTTTTCACTTGAACAAAATAAAGATTCATCATAACTTTCAGAGCTGTCAATTTTTTTTTGCCATTCTAATTTTGCTAGTTCTTCTTTTTTATTTTCAATAGCTTCTTCAATAAATTGTTTTAGCGTATTAATAGCCTGTCCAGCTTCGCGTTTTTTATCTTTTGGAATATCATTTAAACCTTGCATAAGAGTTGTAACAAAACCTTTTTTGCCAAGAAATCCAACACGAATAGATTCAAGATCGGCTGTATTTTTTGCAGCTAAAATTTGCATCTCAAAATCTTTTTTTAATGCAGCTGTCTTTTCTGTCATAATGACCTCCACAAAATGCTTAAAAAATAAGCAAGCCAATATTACTACAAATTGCATTTTTTATCAATGATGAGTATACTCATTAAATGGACACTTTAAATAATATCATAATTCCAACTACAAGCTTAGTTGCAATTTTCATTTTAATCGCTACTTATCCGCTACGCAAATCCTTACAAACTAAAAAATGGGGTGCGTTAATTTTATCATTGCAAAACCGAACAAACAAATTATTTGCCGCAATTTTATCCTTAGCTCCACTTTTAACTGTATTACTTTATTTTAGAAATCTAGGTACTTTGCAAAATTTAGTTTTAGCTACTGTTTCAGTTTTAGCAGTGGAGCTTGTTTTGCGTGATTTAATTCTACGTAAAAGATGTGGTGTTTATGAAAATGCATTAGTCTCAGATGGAAGAATTATTTTAAAAGATGATTTTGTTCATTTACCAACGCTTGAATATGAAAATGCAAAAAGTGAAGAGACAAGTAACACATTGAAAAATAAAGCTCGCGTCTTACAAATTGTAACGAAAAGCAAAGGAACAATATATGTTGGATTTGAAACAACAAAAGAACGCGAAGATACAGTAGAAATTGTTCGCACTTGGTGCAATTAGATATAAATAGAGGTGAGCCAAAATTTTCATAAATTTTAGCTCAACAATGCCTAAAGTTTTTATTCAATCGTATTTATCACAACACGTTTTAATTCTTCTTTTGGAAAATGTTTTGCAAACTCAGCTTTTGCTTCATCAAATTCATCATAATGGGTAACTTCTTTAACTACATAATCATTTCCTTGTACATGAATTTTAAAAGTGCCAATGTACAAAAACTGATCATCATCTAGAACTTTAATATTTTTCAAAATCGGCAAAGCAATTGCTGCATAATCATGTGAAAAAAAGTGATAATGAATTTTATATAAATTTATTTCTTTTTCTTTAGGTTTAGCATAGTTAACAAAGAACATCGAACCGTTATCAAAAATACGACGTATATTTGTATTATTGTTATCCTGAGATGACAACGTTGAAGGAAAACCTATTGAATCATTTTTTTCTTTCATTTTTTCATTCATGCCAAATGTCTTAAAAATGAATTCTTTATCCAACTCTGCATTAACAATAATCTTTCCAACAAACATGACTTGTTTCTTAGTCGGTTTTTTTATTTTTCTTCAGCACCAAAAATAAAACTCGTAACTAAAATCAACATTACACAAATAAAAATTTTCTTAGCAATTCCATTTATCATTTTTTAGCCTTCTCCTTTTGTATTACAATTTCATTTTCAATCAAAGGCAACCATGCAGTTTCTTTATAATATTTTTTTGCTTTATTTTCCAATGATTCAACTTTTTTTGTTGCAACTTTGAGTGCATAATTTTCCATTAAACCGGTAATTTTTTCATTCATTTTATCCGGATTATTTGACATTTTCATTCTGATATTAGAAATTTCATTAGTTAAAATATTACCGCGTAAACCGGCATCTGTCGGTATAAATTCTAAAACATCACTATAATATAATCCCGGCTCTTGTGGCACTTTAATAACATAATCACTGTGTAAATTCAAACTATATCTATAATCATAAATTGTTGTATAACGATAATTACCATAAAACTCAGTCTTTTTCCAATGACAACGTATCAATCTGTAAGTTGACCCAGTTTCCAAAGGTTGACTATACCATGTTCCACCTGCTGTATTTTTAAGAGTAAAATTATTAGGTTTTTTCGTATTATCTACTTGAACAAAAAATACATCAGAAATGTCTCCATTAGAAAAACCGTAAAAAACTACAGAATCTTGAGGAGTTCCTTCTAAATCAGCATCAGCGGCTACAATATATATCCTTGAAGCTTGAATTGCATCAGCAACTGTAAAACATGATATTAATGAAAAAGAAAAAACATAGTAAACAAAAATAAAAATATCTTTTTCATATATCGTTTATTGTCATTCACTTTTTCTAAATAATGCATGAGATAAAAAACATAAAAAAAAGCAGTTTAATGAAATAATCAAAAAAAACTGCTTCTGTAAAGGCGCCAATCGGATTCGAACCGATGAATCACGGTTTTGCAGACCGTTCCCTTACCACTTGGGTATAGCGCCATATTTGAAAAATTATGCTACAACACTATAGCAAATTTATTATTTTTTGTCTATACTTATCTTATGTATGTTCAAAAACCGCGTATTAATTTGTTAACAAAAAACAAAGACGGCTATTATCAACTTTATTGGTCTCATCTTAAAAAAGCAGATAAATACACAGTCGGTTCAATGATTCCCGCACTATCGGGCTTGTATGAACTTTATTATCAAGATGAACAAAAAGTTATGAATCTTTTAAACATCGGTTCAGGGTGGCGCAGTGGTTTACGTTCACAAATTCGTGAAGATATTGAACCGAGTATTTATAAAACAGATGAAGTAAAAAAAATTTTAGAAGATCGCACTTTATTTGTGCGTTTTTCTCTTTGCGATATTGCTGAAAATGTTCAAGATGTAGTTTGGTTTTTAAATCAAATATATTTTGGAGACAAACATAATGTAAATGATTCAGGACGTTTTGAAAAAATTTTTGTTAATGAATTTGCACCGGATAAGTTACATTGGATATAATTACAGAATAATTTGTTTAATACAAACATATAACACAGGGAGAATAATATGAAAGAATACGATTTAGTAATAATCGGCGGTGGAGTTGCCGGTTTGTCCGCTGCTCAATACGGTTCACGTGCAAATTTGAAAGTTGCAGTTTTAGAAAATGCAATTATAGGCGGACAAGTTTTTAACATCATGGATTTAGAAAACTATCCGGGTGTTTATCCGCCGGTAAACGGTGCTGATTTTGTTGAAACGATGAAACATCAAGCTGAAAGTTTCGGAGCTGAATTTTTTTTAACACAAGTTTCTTCCATAGATAAAATCGGTAACAAGTTTAAAATTCAAACGAGTGATGGAACATTTTCCTCGTTTACCGTTTTGATTGCAACAGGAGCATCACATAGAAAACTTGATATTCCGGGCGAAACAAAATTTTCAGGTCGTGGAGTTTCCTATTGTGCAACTTGTGATGGTCCTTTTTTCCGAAATAAAAAAATTGTTGTTATTGGTGGGGGTGACTCTGCATGCGATGAAGCAACTTATCTTTCAACCCTTTCAAACGATGTTACATTAATTCACAGACGCGGAAGTTTGCGTGCACAAAAAGCCGTTGCAGAGCGCGTACTAAAAAATCCAAAAATAAAAACAATCTTTAATACTATTGTTACCGAAATTTCCGGCGATGAAATTGTAAAAAAAATCACTTTACAAAATGTTGAAACAGGAGTTACATCGAAACTGGAATGTGACGGTGTTTTTATTTTTGTGGGAATGATACCGCAAACAGATTTAGTAGATATGTTAACAAAAGATGAAGATGGTTACATCATTACAGACGAAGAAATGCGTACAAACGTTCTTGGTATGTATGTGGCAGGCGATATCCGAAACAAACCTTTTAGACAAATTGTTACTGCAGCGTCCGACGGAGCAATTGCCGCTTGGAGCGCCGCAAAACTAATTCGTGAAATTCATGGAGAGGTCTATAAATAATGAACCGTTTTTTTGCAGCAAATGCTTTTTCACGGTTAATAATATTTCTTTCCATTATATTGTTTTTTCCTCTTGCAAAAGTTCACTGCCATAAACAAATGGTAATTGACATAGTTGATAATTTTTCAGATAAAAATGTAAATTTTTGGAGCAATATTCCAAATGAAGAACTCTCAAAATTACTTGTAGATCAAATGACGAATGAAGAACTTTTTGCACAAATTCTTATGTTCGGTTGGGCAGGCGATGAACCAAGTGAACTTTTGCTACAATGGATTTCTATGCGTTCACTGGGTAGTGTCAAAGTTTATGGTTGGGGCACTGACAATACATATCAAGTTGCAAAAAGCGTTGACCTTGTACAACGTACTGCACAAAAATGCCGTTTACAAATTCCTCTTTATGTTGCAACAGATCAAGAAGGTGGCATGATTCGGCACATAAAAGGTCATACAAGTGACACGCCGGGAAATTTAGCGATTGGAGCTGGAGGTTTTCCTATAGATGCATATTATACCGGCTTTTATATTGCACAAGAATTACGTGCACTCGGCATTAATATGAACTTTGCACCAACAGTGGACATATATTCAAATGAAGATTCAACTGTCATTGGGCCTCGCTCATTTTCAAGTAATGCCGAACATGTTGGAATTTTAGGAAATGCCTTTGCACAAGGAACTCTAAAAGCCGGTGTCATTCCAACGGCAAAGCATTTTCCCGGACACGGAGACACAGAAACAGACAGTCACGGTGCTTTACCTAAAATTAACATTGACGAAAAAACATTACATGAACGCGAACTTTTACCTTTCAAACATTTAATTGAAAATAACATCCTTGCAATTATGTCCGGCCACTTGGCTTTTCCAAAAATAAAAACAAACGGAGAACCGGCTAGTCTTTCAAAATATTTTTTACAAGATATTCTACGCAAACAACTAAATTATGATGGGCTAATAATCACAGATGACATGATGATGAACGGAGCAACCATTTATGCAGGAAGTTTATCTCATGCCGTTCGTCTTGCTATTGAAGCGGGAAACGATATTATTATTTCCTCCACAACGGCAAAGCTTTATGAAGCACTTTGGACAAATAATTTATCCTTGATGCAAAGCTCAAAAGATTTTTTTGAAACGGTAAAAAAAGCAGCCCAACGCGTTATACTTTCCAAATTAAATTATTTTAAGGGTAATAATTATGTTCCAATTTTTCCTGATCTAAAGAACTTGGATAAAGTATTACCAAATAAGGAAGCAGATATTTTTTTTACTGCTCAAGCAGCTCGTTCAATCACATTTGAAAAAAATAAAATCTTACCATTAACTACAGATAATGAAATTTTTTTTGCTTCTCAGTATCAAAGTTTTATTTTATTAGGAACAAAAAAATTTCCAAATGCTCAAAGATTTTATTTTAATTATAAAATGGGTTCAAATGAAATTCAGTGGGTTACAGAACAAATTGTAAAAAAAATTAATACAAACATTCCTGTCGCCATAACAATTGCAAATAATGAAAGTGCAAAAATAGCCGAAATACTTTTAAAAAAAGGATACAAAATAATTGCAATTGCAATTACTTCACCAAGTTTTATAACATCAAATGAATACCTTTATAATAATTCAAGTGCGGTTATTTTTGCATATGGAACTTCAAAATATTCATTTAACGCAACAATAGGTGCTATTGCAGGAGATTTTTTTCCTGAAGGAAAACTGCCATTATGATTGTTAAAATGACTGAGCAAAATATTGATGAAGTAATTAATTTTATTTTGCCGAATGAATTTTTTTCTTGCGGTTTAATTGCACGAATAACAGAAAAAAGAAAACCAAAAATGCCTGAATCAAACACAGAAGTGTTTATTTTAAAATATAATAACACAATTCATGGCATTATACTTTTTGCAAATGGAAACTTATGTATGCATCATCTTCCTTTTTGTAAAAAAAATATTCCTGGCACTCCAAAAAAATCAATCATTAATGATTTGAAAAATCTTTTTGCTTACAAAAACTTATATTGTATTACAGGTGAAAAAAATGCTACAAAGTTTGTTCAGCAAATTTATTGGGATAAAGCAAAAATTCAATATGATTATGAACTACGTATTTTTGATTCATCAATTAAATGTACAAATTTTTATAAGACAGATTTAGCAAAAAACTTCACTATTGTTAAATGCACGGAAAAAGATGCGGACAAACTTCTTCCTTTACAAATAAAATATGAAATTATAGAAGTTTTACCAAATCCTGAATCATTAAACGAAACAATTTGCTACAAAAATTTAATACATAGTTTAAAGACTCAAACCATCATCGCAATTAAGGAAAACAAAACAAATATTTTTTGTGCAAAAGCCGGTACAAACGCAATAGGTATAAACCTTGTTCAGCTTGGAGGTGTATTCACGGATGAAAAATTCAGAGGCAAAGGTTTTGCAAAATTTCTAGTTAGACACTTAGCAGAAGAAGCAACAAAAAACAATAAAGGCTCTGTTCTTTTTGTAAAAGAAAATAATGAAAGTGCAAAAAAAGCATATACAAATGCGGGCTTTAAAATTTTTGGTTCATACAGAATTGTTTATTATTGATTTATGTGATAATCTAATAATATGAAATCTTTACAAAAATTAATTTTTTTATTTTTGTGTATTTTAATATTTAATATATTTGTTTTTCCGATTGATTACTCAAATATTCCTGATAAACCCACAGACCGTCCATCAGTTGCACTTGTTCTTTCCGGTGGAGGTGCTAAAGGTTTTGCTCATATTCCAATTCTTGAACTTATTGAAGAATATAATATTCCTGTTGACATTATCATTGGAACCAGTGTCGGCTCTATTATTGGCGGCCTTTATTCTATCGGATACAACTCACAAGAGTTATATAATTATTTCGTTAATATGGATTGGGTTGAACTTTTTGCAGACGAACCTGTTTCACCGTTTGAAACAATGTTTGGAGAAAGAGAAAAAGAAGCAAATCCTGTTACGCTTAAATTTGATGAAAATTTTTCATTACAACTTGGTGCAGGAATTTGTTATGGTCAAAAAATATATGAACTATTTAAAAGAAGAACAATAAAAATTCCGTCATATACAAGCTTTAATAATTTTCAAATTCCTTTCCGTGCCGTTGTTACGGATTTAATTGCAGGCGATGAAGTAATTTTAGAAAAAGGAGACATAGCTGAAGCAATACGAGCAAGTTTGAGTATTCCGACTGTCTTTTCACCGTATAAAATTGATAACAAACTATACATTGACGGCGGAGTTACAAACAATCTTGCAATTAATCGTGCAAAAGAAATGGGATATGATATTATCATTGCATCTGAAGTTTCAGAACAACTTATTACTGATGAAAATCTTTTTAACACAATGCCTTTGATTGTTTTTGCTCAGACAATATATTACAAACAAGCGTTAAAAAATAAACCATATTATAAAGACACAAAAATTTTAGTTTCACCAAACTTAAATGACTTTAGTGTTTTAGATTTTCCAAAAGGAAAAGAAATTTACAAAGAAGGGAAAAAAACTGTAGAAAAAAGCAGAGAGAAATTTGCAGAGTTAGCAAAAATTTTTGAAAATACTACACATAAAAAAATTATTCCATATAATAATTTAGACTACTTAACGGTAAATAAACTTGAGTTAAGTAATGTTTTAGAAATTGATACGATATATATTGAAAAACTTTTTGAAAAATTAAAACAAAATAAGATAACTGAAAAATCCATTAGCGAATTTTTATCAAAAATTTATGCAACAGGAAATTATTCAAATATTTCAACAAGAATAAAAAAACAAAGCGGAGAAAATATTCTTGAAGTAACTGTTATTCAATTAAAAGCTAAAAAAACTTCAGTACAACTTTCAGCAAATTATGTTGGAACTATTGCTGCAAATGCACAAAGCAAATTAACAATCACTACGGATTTTCAGTTACGCGGTTTAACAGGACACGGTTCTCTTTTTTCTGCACGAATAGATTTTGTAAACTCATTTGCAGCAGACTTAATTTTTTTACAACCAATAAATCATAAATCTTATTTTCAATTATTTTCTTTATTTAACCTTGATCCGAATAACACACTACGTGGTTTTTATAATATTCCAATTTCAAATACAAGTCAAATAACTATAAATGGTGGTTTTTTATTTGGTTTTAATTTTAATAGTTTTAACAATCTAATTACAAAAGCATCTGTTGATTATTGGAATAACACAAGCTGCACCACTCCATCTATAGAAAAACAAATAACTGCGTTTCCTGACAATTATGCAAATACATCTATAAATTTAAATATTCAATATAACTTTTCCACTTTAAATAATTATGCTTTTTCCTCAAAGGGTTTTGCATTTTCTTTAGATAACAAAAGTATTTTTCCTTTACACGACAATCAATTAAATTATTTTAATATTTCTTCAGTATCAATTTCAACGGCAATTCCTGTAGCAAAAACTTTTAGTTTTTGTTTTGATACAATATGTGCAAGTGACATCACAAACACTTTACAAACAATTCCAAACTTAATTGCCGCTTATGGCTTTTCTTTAATGGACAGACATTATTTTCCTCAACATTCAGGACTTGTAGATTTTGGCACTCACAAGCTATTTGCATCTTTGGGAATTCAAATTAATCCATGGGGGAATTTAACAATTTTAGGTGGACAACTTTTTTTCACAGCAACAGCTTCATGCGGAAACGTTTGGATGGACTACAAAAATATCTCACTTGAAAATTTATCTTGGTGTGGTAATGCAGGAATTGGATTACGTATAAAAAATAAATTTTCACTATATGGCAGAATTGGTGTTGGAACTTCTTGCGAAAAGGTTACTCCTTTTGCATCTTTTGATTTTGGCACAATTAGATATTAACTAAATAAAAAGGGAATTTAAATGAGTATTAAAAATTTTATTCAATTTAAAAATACAACTTTCACATATCCTATTTTTTCAACAAATACTGACGATGACGGAAAAACTATTTTTCCAAAACCGGTTTTTGAAAATTTTACTGCAAATCTTGAAGGAGATTTTGTTAGTCTTGTTGGACCAAATGCGTCCGGAAAATCTACTCTCATGCTTTTAGCAAGTGGTAGACTTAAACCTGAAAATGGCAGTGTAAAAATTTTTGATATAAACACAGATAAGTTTTTTACTAAACAATCATTTGATTTGGGAAACGGCAAAACAATTTTTCTTAATGTTGCAAATACAGAAACAGAAGAAGAAAAAAACTTACTTGCATCTTTTGTATATCAAAATATGGAGTTTGAAAGCGATGATAAAGTGAGTGAGCTTTTAGAAACTGTTTTTGAAAACGGAGGTTATAATCGTGCAGACAGTTTATCAAATCAAGCAAAAATTTCAAACTCTTTTTTTGAAGATGTCATTAATGTTGCAGAAATAAATAATCTTATGGATAAAAAACTAAACCGTATTTCAAAAGGTGAAACACAAAGAGTTTTCTTTGCTTTTAGTTTACTCTATGGTTCAAAATCAATTTTTATGGACGAACCTTTTTTTGCAATGGAACAAAAACAAAAAGAAAAAGCACTTGAATTTTTAAAAATACATAGCAAAACTCATAATATTCCCGTTTATATTTCAATGCATGAATTGGATTTAAGTAAAAAATATGCAGAAAAAATTTTACTTTTTTATCCCAATAGAAATTTAGATTATGGTACACCGCAAGAAGTTTTAACAAATGATGCCTTAGAAAAATCTTATGGAGTTCCGGTTGCTATGTTAAAAGATGCAGAAGCTTTTACACGAAAAAATATTACGGAAAAAAATCTAACACAATTCTAACAATCAATTTATAAAAACCTTATAAAACAATATTAAGTTATTTTTAGAAAAATTTAGCGAGGGAAAATGCAAACTAAAATTAAAATTGAAAATGTCGATTTGCATTACGGCGATTTTCAAGCACTAAAAAACCTTAATCTAGAAATTCCGGAAAAGCAAATTTCGGCATTTATTGGACCCAGCGGTTGTGGCAAGTCTACTTTGCTAAAAAGTATTAATCGCATGAACGATTTAATTCCCAATTGCCGAATTACCGGAAATTTCAGTCTCGATGGAATCAATATTTACAATGATATTGATGTAAACATTCTTAGAAAACGTGTTGGCATGGTTTTTCAAAAACCAAACCCTTTTCCGATGAGCATTTATGACAACATTGCATACGGCCCTCGTACTCATGGCATAAAAAATAAAAAAATGCTTGATGAAATTGTTGAAAAAAGCTTACATTCTGCTGCAATTTGGGACGAAGTAAAAGACCGTCTCCATAAAAATGCACTTGGAATAAGTGGCGGTCAACAACAACGCCTTTGTATTGCTCGTGCATTAGCAGTAAATCCTGAAGTGCTTTTAATGGATGAACCTACCAGTGCCTTAGATCCGATTTCCACAAGTAAAATTGAAGAATTAATCATGAAACTCAAAGAAAAATATACGATAGTAATTGTAACACATAATATGCAACAAGCTCTACGTATTAGCGATAACACAACGTTTTTTTTATTGGGTGAAATTGTAGAAACCGGTGCAACGGAAAAAATGTTTACATCACCTAAAAATAAAAAAACGTACGATTATATTACCGGTCGTTTTGGTTGATACGGAGGAATTTATATGCGAAGCAGATTTGATGAAATGCTTAAAAAACTAAAAGATAATTTAATTGTTATGGGTTCTTTATGTGAAGAATGTATTACAAGTGCTGCATATGCTTTAATTATAGGCGAAGAAAAATTTATCGAACAAGCCGTTTCTTTAGAAAAAGAAATAGACTCTAGCGAATCTTTTATTCGTCATTTATGCATGGACATTCTTTTACGTCAACAACCTGTTGCAAAAGATTTGTGTCTTGTAAGCACTGCCATGAAATTAATTGTTGATATGGAACGTATTGGAGATATGGGTCGCGATATTGCAGAACTTAGTCCATTTTTTCATATGGCAAAGGATTTAAATCAAAACACAAAAATGGTTAAACATATTGCAAAAATGACAGAAGAAGTATGTGCTATGCTAAAATCTTCCATATTGTCTTTTGTAAAAGAAGATATTAATTTAGCAAAAGAAGCTGTCTTGTTAGATAATAATGTTGATGAACTTTTTTTCAAAATTAAAGATGATTTAGTATTACTTATTTGCGATAAAAAAGATGCAGGAAAAGATATTTTGGAAACTTTAATGATTGCAAAATATTTAGAACGCATCGGTGACCATTCTGTTAATATTGCTGAAAGCGTAATTGAACTTTTAGAATAGCATATGAAGATATTAATTGTAGACGATGAAAAACCTATTTTAGAACTTATAAAATATAATCTCGAAAAAGAAGGATATTCTACAATTATTGCTGAAAATGCAACTTCAGCATTAGCAAAGGCACGAAGTGAAAAACCTAATTTAATTTTGTTAGATTTAATGCTCCCGGATATGAGCGGTTTAGATGTAACTCGCATTCTTAAAAATGACACCAAAACTTCTGACATTCCAATTATTATGGTCACTGCAAAAACTGAAGATAGTGATATTGTTATAGGACTGGAACTTGGTGCCGATGACTATATTACAAAACCTTTTTCTCCAAAAGTTTTGCTTGCTCGCCTGAAAAGTGTAATTCGTCGCATTTATGAAAATCCTGCATCAAAAGATAATTTTTCTTCAAACGAAGAAATAAATATTTTTGATATTCGCATTTTTCCTATTAAGCATCGTGCATTTAAAAATGGGAATGAAATGCTTTTAAGCAAATCTGAATATGCACTTTTAGAATATTTTATAAAATCTCCCGGACAAGTTTTTTCGCGACAGCAAATTATAAATGCTCTAAAAGGAGATGATTATCCTGTTACGGAACGTGCAATTGATGTTTTAGTTTTAGCTTTACGAAAAAAATTAGATGAAGCCGGCGGAATTTCTAATTTAATCGAAACATTACGTGGCATTGGCTATCGATTTAAAGAAGAATAGAATGAAACCGATTAAAACTCGCACTTTATTAATTTTTGTAAGTTCAGCAATTTTAGGTGTTGGATTTTTTATTTTCGCTTTTATAACAACAAACCAATTAAAAGAAACTGCAATTTATCAAAGTAAAACAAATTTGCAAATTATTTCACGTTCAATGAAAAGTTTTTTACAAAAGCAACAAATTACTTCCATTAAATCTTATGATTTGTTATTAAAACAAATTGCTTTCGAAAATGAAGATTTTCGAATTACTTTAATAGATTTTGATGGAATCGTTATTGCAGATTCAGATGCTAAAAATATATTGAGCCTAGAAAATCATTTGGACAGACATGAAGTACTTTCTGCAATAAAGGAAAAACCTTGTTTTGCTCTTCGAAAATCAACAGTAAATCAAAAAGAAGTTTTATATTTTGCAAAATCCATTACATTGGAACATAACCAAAAACAACATAATTATGTTTTACGTTTAAGTATGCCATTAGAAATAAGCGTTTATTTTACCGGAAATATAAAGATAAAATTTTTATTTAGCGGAATAATTATTTTTTCCGTTATAATCATTTTATCCATTTTAATTTCTAACTTTGTAATAAAAGGTATTTCAGAATTAAAAAAGGCTTCAAAAGAATTTTCAAAGAATAATTTTTCTTATGTTCCAAATGTTTGTTCAACAAAAGAAATTAATCAACTGGCAAAAAGTTTACAAGAAATGGCAATCTCAATCCAAAACGATCGAAAAAGATTAAAACATCTTGAACAAGTTAGAATGGATTTTGTTGCAAATGTAAGTCATGAACTTAAAACACCCATTACATCCATAAAAGGTTTTTCCGAAACTTTGCTTGACGGAGCAATTAATGACGCAGACTGTGCAAAAAATTTTATTTCAATTATTAATGAACAATCTTCACGTATGGAACAAATTATCGATGACTTACTTACATTAAGTCGCCTTGAGCAAGAAAATAAAATTATAGATTATGTTAAAATTGATTTAATTTTTTTACTCGACTCTTTAATAAAAAAAGAATATGCAGAAAACGAAAAGCAAATAATTTTTCTTTTTGAAAATAAAACTAACAATGAACAAATATTATTTCCTCTTAATGAAAGTTTATTTTTACAAGCAATAAATAATATTCTTCAAAATGCAAAAAAATATTGTCCGCCAAAATCTACTGTAGAATGCTTATTAGAAAAAAATGAAATGGGTGACCGTCAAAAAATTAAAATCATTATTCAAGATAACGGACGCGGTATTCCTCAAGAATATAAACAACGCATTTTTGAACGATTTTTCAGAGTAGACAAAGGTCGTAGCCGCGAAGAAGGCGAAACAGGACTTGGCCTTTCAATTGCAAAACACATAGTAAATTTGCATGGCGGACAAATCTCTGAAACAGGTCGTAAAGACGGAAAATCCGGATGTAGATTTGAGATAGATTTATTATGTCAAATAAAAAATTACTAAATAATTGTTACAAAATTTCTAATAATTTTCTAACAATTAATTTATTTTATTCAAACATTTGTTTTTTATACTAATGTTAACAAATTAAATGAAAATTTGATTTTATGAGAGGTAAAATTATGGAAAAATTTTCAAAGCAAATTTTTTTTTCAATGTTTGCACTTGTTCTTTTAATAGCAGGTTGTAACAAAGTTGGAAAAGAAATTACAGTTGTAAGTCGTGAAAGCGGTTCAGGAACACGTGGTGCTTTTGTTGAACTTTTTGGCATTGAACAAAAAATCGACGTAAAAAAAATTGATTTAACTGTAGACACAGCAGACATCACAAACTCAACAGAAGTTGCAATCACAACTGTTGCCGGAAACACAAATGCTATCGGTTACATTTCTCTTGGAAGCTTGAATAATAAAGTAAAAGCTTTAAAAATTGACGGTGTAGACGCAACTGTTAAAAACATCAAAAACGAAAGCTACAAAGCAAGCCGTCCATTTAACATTGTTGTAAAAAATGATGCACAAAATCCTTTGATTAATGACTTTGTAAACTATATTTTCAGCTCAGAAGGAAAATCAATTATTGAAAAGAAAGGATACATTTCCGTTACCGACAATGGAGCATATGTTTCATCTGTAAATGAAGGTAAACTTACAATTGCTGGATCAAGCTCAGTTTATCCTGTTATGGAAAAAATTGCAGAAGGATACAAAGCAAAAAATCCGAACTTAGTTGTAGAAGTTAGTCAAAGTGATTCAACAATCGGTGTTAAATCATGTATCAGTGGTATCTGTGATATTGGTATGGCAAGTCGTGAAATTAAAGATTCTGAAAAAGAACAAAATATTAAAGACATAAAAATTGCCATTGACGGAATTGCAGTAATTGTTAACAAAGATAACACAGTAGAAACGTTGACAAAAGATGAAGTTCGTCAAATCTACATGGGTGAAAAAACTAACTGGTAAAAAGACTTGCGTATGAGAGGCCTTAAAAATAGCATTTGGAAAAACACATTTTTTGTTTCATCTTTAGTAAGTATAGTTTCCGTTTTGCTAATAATAATTTTTATGGCAGCAAATGGCGTGCCTGCAATGATTAAAATTGGATTTGCAGAATTTTTGTTGGGACAAAAATGGAAGCCGGAGATTAATTTGTTCGGCATCTTTCCAATGATTGCAGGCAGTCTTGTTGTTACTCTTGGAGCAATAATTCTGGGTGTTCCACTCGGAATTTTTGCTTCTGTTTTTTTAACTCGATACATTCCTAATAAGTATTACAAATCGTATAAATTTGCAATTAATCTTTTAGCGGGCATTCCTTCCGTTGTCTTTGGTTTTATTGGACTGACAACAATAGTACCTTTTATAAGATCCATTGCAGGTGGCAGTGGAACAAGCATTCTTTCTGCAAGCATTGTTTTAGCTGTTATGATTCTACCAACAATTATAAATGTTTCTGAAAATTCATTAAGACAACTTCCCCCTCATTATTTTGCCGGTAGCCTTGCACTTGGAGCCACAAAAGAACGCAGCATTTTCGCTTTAGAAATAAAAGCTGCAAAAAGCGGAATAATTTCAGGTGTAATTTTAGGAATTGGTAGGGCAATTGGAGAAACCATGGCTGTAATTATGGTTGCAGGAAATCAAGCTATTCTTCCACGCGGAATCTTTAAGGGTGTAAGAACAATGACTGCAAACATCGTTTTAGAAATGGGATACGCTTCTGGTCTTCACAGAGAGGCATTGATTGCAACAAGTGTTATTTTATTTATTTTTATTTTAATAATTAACAGTATATTTTTAGTTTTAAAAAACAAAAAAAAGGCATAGCAAATGAAAGCAAGGAAAATTGAAAGTATAATTATTAAATCTGTCGTTATTGTAAGTGGAATTATTTGTGCAATATTAGTTTTAGCAATTGTCCTTTTCATTATGGCAAAAGGTGTACCTAATTTTAATCTTAGACTTTTTGAACTAAAATATAATTCTGAAAATGCCAGTATGTTTCCTGCAATAATAAACACAGTGATTATTGTTTTAATGACACTTGCAATTGCTTTGCCCATTGGTGTCGGTGGAGCAATTTATCTTGTTGAATATTCCGACAGAGCAAAAAATCCTTTTGTTAGAGATCTTGTAAAACTTGTTCGTATTACAACAGAAACATTAAGTGGTATTCCAAGTATTGTTTTCGGATTATTTGGTTTTTTGTTTTTTGTATCATTTTTAAGATGGCAATTTAGTTTAATTGCAGGTAGCTTTACTTTAAGTTTAATGATTTTGCCCACAATAATTCGTACAACAGAAGAAGCATTGCTTGCCGTTAGCGACACTTACAGAGAAGCAAGTTTTGGTCTTGGAGCCGATAAAGTTCGCACTATTTTTAAGATTGTCTTACCTACTGCATTTAGTGGAATTATGAACGGTGTTGTTTTAAGCATTGGTCGTATTATTGGAGAAACTGCTGCTCTCATTTATACCGCAGGCACTGTAGCACAAATTCCAAAAAGCGTTTTTGGAAGCGGTCGTACATTAGCAGTCCATCTGTATTCCCTTTGGTGTGAAGGCATTAGTACAAAACAAGCTTATGCAACAGCAGTTGTTTTACTATGCATGGCCGGACTAATGAATTTTATCAGTATGTGGATTGAAGGCAAAAAAAAATAAAATCCGTTCCATATTTAGCTCACTCTTGTTCATGCAAATTCATCCACTCTTCAGTGAGCTTTTCTAAATTTAATGCAATTTCAGTAATTTGATCATGAACTTCCTTACACTTTTCACCATTGGAATATACTAAAGGATCAGACATTTGATTTTCAAGCTCACTCTTTTTTTCTTCAAGCAAACTAATTTCATTTAGCAATCTTTCTTCTTCTTTTTCTTTTTTACGTTGTGCGGCTTTTATTTTTTTTTCTTCTTCATAAGATATTTTACCGGCGGATTTTTCTTGTACTTGTCCAATATAATTTTGCCTAATAATTTTATCATTTACGCTTTCGTTCGGTGGTGAAATAACTCCTTCACTTTCTGCAATAATTCTTTCACAATAATATTTGTAGTCACCTGGGAAAATTCGAGCACTACCGGGGTTTAATTCTAAAACATGTGTTGCCAATGATTCAATAAAACCGCGATCATGACTGACAAATATTATTGTGCCGGAAAATTTTTTTAACGCGTCCAAAAGTACATCTTTAGAATGTATATCTAAGTGATTCGTAGGTTCGTCTAAAACTAAAAGATTTACCGGCCTAAGTAAAATTTTCAAAAGTGCAAGACGACTTTTTTCACCACCGGAAAGAATATCAATGCTTTTATAAATATCATCTGAACGAAACAAAAAAGCACCAAGCATATCACGTAATTTTGGAATCATTTCCATAGGTGCAATTGTTTCAAGCATTTCTATAATACTTTGACTACCCGTAAGTTTTTCTGCATTATCTTGACTAAAATAGCCGACAGTAACACCGCTACCTAATTTTATTGTGCCTGTAAATTCATTATCTTCTCCGGCAATCATTCTCAATAAAGTTGATTTTCCGGCACCGTTTTTTCCAACAACAACAAGACGCTGCCCTTTTTCAACAATAAGATCAAGATTTTTAATTATTTCATTATTTCCTATTTTTGAAAACCAAGTTTTCTCTAATGATTCTGTTACAACTACTAAACGTCCAGAATGAGGCGATGGTGGAAAAGAAAAATGAATTTTTTTTAGGTTTTCAGGAATTTCTATTTTATCTTCTAAAATTTTATCCAACATTTTTTGGCGTTCCTGAGCTTGTGCCGCCTTTGTAGCTTTATAACCAAAACGCCTTATAAAATCTTCAAGTTTTTGAATTTCATCTTGTTGCTGTTGCCATTTTGAAATAATTGTTTCCATTTCAACTTCACGGACTTTTTCATAGTGCGAATAATTTCCTACATAACGTTTTAATTCCCCGTTGAAAAGTTCATACACTTCATTAATTGTTACGTCTAGAAAATATCTATCATGACTGACAAGCAAAAACCCTCCTGTAAAATTTATTAAAAATTCTTCAAGCCAGTTTCGTGCTTCCAAGTCTAAATAGTTTGTTGGTTCATCAAGCAAAAGAATATCAGGATTTTGTAACAAAGATTTTGCTAACGCAATGCGCATTTGCCATCCGCCTGAAAATTCAGTACATGGTTTTTGAAAATCACTTTGTGAAAAGCCCAAGCCTGTCAATGTTTGTTCAGCTAAAGCATTGCGTCTGTACCAACCGGAGTTTTCTAAAATTTCAGAAATTTCATGATGTCTTTCAAGAAGTTGTTGTTGCTTTGATTCGGAAAGAATATTATTTTTATCAGCAAGCTCATTACCGATTTGTTCCATTTCTAAAACAAGTTCATATCCAAAATGAAATGCTTTATCTGCTTCTTCAAGCAAAGTTGTACCTGTATGAATAATTCCCGATTGTGGCAAATATACAATGCGTGTGTCTTTTTGTACAGCACGTTCTCCACTATCATAATCTTGCAATCCGGCAAAAACTTTCATCAATGTAGATTTTCCGGAACCGTTTGCACCTGTAAGTGCGGCCTTTGTACCTGTGTTCAAATTGAGACTAACATCATTTAAAATAGTTCTATCACCAAAAGACAAAGAAACTTTAGAAAATTGAACAAATGCCATACTATTTTTTTTGGAAAAAAATTACCATTGGTGAAGAACTTCTTGCATTTAATGTATTGCCTTTAAATGTTGCTCCCTTTGCACTTTCAAGTCTAAGCCCATTTGACTCTAGCTTATAGAAAAAATTTATTTCATCTTTGGAACCATCAAATATCAAAGTTAAAACACCGTCAAACTGACCACTCAAGTTTTTAGATAGATAATATTTAAAATCTGCACTTCCTTCCGTACTAACATTTGCAGGAATAAAATCCGGAGTCAATAATTTATATCCATTCCAAATAAATTTTTTCCCTTCTAAAAATTGTAACACTCCATAATTAGAACTGGAAAAAATTTTCGCACTCATACGTAACGAATCCCATAAATTATTTCGTCTGTCATTTTCTTTTTTAATAATTTCTTCTATATTAATATTATCTGCCAATGTAATTAAATTAAATGCTTGCGGAGCACCTTTATCATTTATATATTCCAATACAATAAAATCATCCTTTTTTACCGTTACAGTAATTGGAGTATTATCAAAAGAATAAATATCATTGCTTCTTTTTGTAACACCCTCAAAAGGATAACTCAAATTAACACCCTGCAAAGTAAATCGCACTTGTCCCGTTACACTACCCGTAACAAATCCGTAATTTGAATTCATTATTTTCAAATCAATTTTACCGGTCTCAATCATTGTTCTGTAACTTTCCGGCCACCATCGTTTTTCTAAAAGTGCTTTTAAGACATTATCCACTTTTTCAGTTTGTTTAATTGATTCAACACCTGCTTTTTCATCAAAGATTCTCAAATTATATGAAAAACACCATCCTTGTGTTCCATCATTTGTCATTATGCGTAGCCAGTCACCTTCCAGCCGTTTATTTCCCGCCATTACCGGCTCACCTTCTTCTTTATACAAAACACGAACTTTTTCTTGTTCGCGCAAACGGTAAACCTGCCTTGAGGTATTTACAGCTCTTTCTCTCATTGGTAATCCGTCCAAAGCTACTAATGCATACTTATGTTGAAACTCCTGATATTTCAAAAGAGATTCTTTTGCCTTCGATTTTTTTTCAGGTACAGTAATTGACCAAAACGGCACTTCAGTTTTCACACCGTCTTTTTCAATTACATAAACTTGCATAATTTTTGATTTAATCAAAACATGAACAACATCTCCGTCATAAATATTTGATTCCGGAATTGACCAAAGAACAACACTATAACCCAAAGACGGCGAGCATGAAATAATTGAAATTAATATAAACATTGACAAAAAAGCAAAAATTATGCACTTTAATTTCATATATATATCCTTTTCGAGATTTTTTTATTCAACGATAATACGTTCTATTTTCCAAATATCACGAACATAATCTTCAATTGTACGATCTGAAGAAAATTTACCCGAACGTGCAATATTTACCAATGTCTTTTTCGCCCAATCCAAACGATTAACATAAGTAGAGGCAACTTTTTCATGTGCTTGAACATAACTGTCGAAATCTGCCAAAACATAATATACATCGGCACGTTGACCGTCAATTCCATATACCAACGAATCGTAAAGTTCATTGAAAAGTTGGTGCGTTGGATCATAAGTACCGTCAATTAATTGATTGACAACTTTTGCCAAACGTTGATTCCGATCCAAGTATTTTTGCGGATTATAACTGTGCTCTTTTTCAATCATACGAATTTCTTCTGCTTTCAATCCAAAAATAAAAGCATTTTCTTCACCGGCTTCTTCAACAATTTCTATATTTGCACCATCTAAAGTTCCCAATGTTAAAGCTCCGTTAATCATAAATTTCATATTACCTGTTCCGGATGCTTCTTTTCCTGCTGTAGAAATTTGTTCAGAAACATCGGCGGCGGGGAAAAGTTTTTCGGCAACGGAAACACGATAATTTTCAACAAAAACAACACGTAACTTTCCGCGAACTCTTCTGTCATTGTTTACTCGTTCGGCAACTGTATTAATAAGTTTTATAATTGTTTTTGCCCTACGATACCCCGATGCGGCTTTTGCACCAAAAATAAATGTGCGAGCAGGTGGATTAAAATTCGGTTCTTCAAGTAAACGATTATACAAATACATTACATGAAGAATATTTAGAAGTTGACGTTTATATTCATGCAAACGCTTAATATGAATATCAAAAATTGATTCAGGATCAAGAAACTCATTTTGTGTACGTTTTAAATATTCAGCCAAATCTTTTTTGTTTTGCTGCTTAATTTCCAACAATTCATTTAATACTTTTTCATCGTTAGCAAATTTTTCCAAATCACTCAATTTTGATAAATCTTTTTCCCAACCGTGTCCAATCAGTTTAGTAACAAATGTAGCAAGACGCGGATTTGCATTCAAAAGCCATCGACGTTGAGTTACTCCATTTGTCTTATTATTAAATTTCTCAGGATAAAGTTCCGACCAATCTTTTAATTCCTGGTTTTTCAAAATTTCCGTATGCAAAGCCGCAACACCGTTTACACTGAAAGAAGCATGTATTGCAAGCCAAGCCATATGGATCATTCCATTTGAAATAATACACATACGATTTTGTCTTTGATAATCATTTGGAAATTTTTCGCGCAAAGTGATAACAAATCTGCGATTTATTTCATCAACAATTTGGTAGACACGAGGCATCAATTCTTGAAAAACTTGAATTGACCACTTTTCTAAGGCTTCAGACAAAATAGTATGATTCGTATATGCAAAAGTTTTTGTTACGATGTCCCATGCTTCATCCCAGCCTATTCCATGATTATCCATAAGAATACGCATTAATTCAGGAATTGCAACAACAGGATGTGTATCATTAAGTTGGATTATATGATATTCAGGGAAAAGCTTAAAATTTGTTCCGTGGTTTACAATAAAACGATTCACTAAATCTTGCAAACTTGCACTAACGAAAAAATATTGCTGTTTTAAACGAAGAGCTTTTCCTTCAGGACCGCTGTCATTAGGATACAAAACGCGACTAATGTTTTCTGCACTGTTTTGTCTTTCAACTGCACGGAAATATTGCATATCATTAAAAAGCTGTAAATCAAAACCGTTTGGAGACGTTGCTTGCCATAAACGCAATGTATTAACGGTTTTTGTATCATAACCGACAATTGGCATGTCATAAGGTGTTGCAGTTACAACTTCTGCATTTTCAACTGTAAAAGTATATTGTCCATCAACACCGCGTTTAGTCACAATTTCACCACCGAATTTTACTTCCACTGCTAAATCACTTCGTTTAATTTCCCATGGATCACGATGCTTTAACCAATTATCCGGATACTCTACTTGATAGCCGTTTTCAATTCTTTGTTCAAACATTCCATATTCATAACGAATGCCATATCCATGTCCCGGATAATCCAATGTAGCCAATGAGTCTAAAAAACATGCTGCAAGGCGACCAAGCCCGCCGTTACCCAAGCCCGCATCCGGTTCTTCTTCTTCTATTATATTGAAATCTATTTCCATTTCATTTAGAACTTCAACAACACTATCTTTTATTTGTGCATTAATAAGATTATTACTCATTGCACGTCCCATCAAAAACTCAGCACTAAAATAATACATTTGACGCGTAGGCTTTTTTTCATATTCTCGACGTGTTGCCATCCAATTATCCATAATATATTCCAATGCGGAAGCTGATACTGCATCAAAAAGATTATGTTTAGTAGCTTGAAAGATGTCTTTTCCATACTGTCGTTTCAAACGTGCAGTCAAGTTTTTTTTGAATGTTTCCTTGTTAAAAACCATAAATTCTTTCCTTAATATAATTTAAATATATATATATGATAAAAATTTTCATTTATATTTTACACATTTTATTTTATTTTGCCAATAAGACACAACTTGCACGGTATTGCATAATATAAACATTTTGATTGATAAGTAATTCTTCATATCCGTCAGCAAAAATATCTGCAGGACTTTCAACACTCGTATCAATTGCCCTATACCATTTTTTATTTTCCGGAAGTTTTGGTAATTTCACTGTAATATCTGTTTTTCCGCCATTTATCATAATAAAAAAATCATTATCATCTTTATCACTGTAAATTTCTGCACGGCTTCCATCCAAAAGATATGCAAAAAAATGATTGCTTTTACTCCAATTAGGCGTTTGTCCCTCAGAATCAAACCATTGGATATCCGGCCAACTATCATTTGAA
>JAAYNH010000106.1 GCA_012520945.1 Treponema sp.
AAATGAAGGAATAATATTTGGAGAAGAAGCAGATAAAACGTTTATTGGAATGAAAATTGAATAATCACATAACACAGTTTTCAAATCCGATTCGCAGACAAGCTGCGAACGGTTTAAAACAATGTTATGTGGACGCCCACACTGGGGCGCTTAGAAAAATGAATAATGAAATTATCATTAAAGAAGAAAAATTAACAGCTGAAGAATACATTGATTTTCTTAAAAGATCAGATTTGGGATCTCAGTATCCTAAAGAACGTTTTTACGAAAGAATTTCTAAACTAGTAAAAAATGTATCAATAAGTCTTGCGGCTAGAAATGTAGAAGGTAAGCTTGTGGGAGTTCTGTTTGGGCTTACCGATTTTTGTTATTGGCTGTATATCACAGATTTAGGAGTAGATAGAAACTATGAGCGCCATGGGATTGGTCGAGAGTTAATGAAAAAAGCCCATGAAATAGCTGGCGGAGAAAAAGATATTGCTGTCTATCTTATCGCAAATGAAAATGCGATTCCATTTTACAAAAAATTGGGAATGAAATTATCAGACGATGTAATGCAATACAATCATATTGAATGGACAGAATGGAAAGTTGAATAAAAAATCAATTCAAGCCAGGTTTTTTATATCTTTTTGAAAATGTTGACAAATTCAATTTTATGTATTATTTTATAATTATGAGGTTCACCGTAGAAAAATTACCACAAGCAGAAGCTGAAATAAAATCTTTGGAAGAATCTCAGCAGAAACTGCTAAGTGATGAATACACAAAGATTGAAACTCAAGGTATCGAATTTGTTCGTGTAAAGCCGATTCAAAAAGAAATTTTTGAAATAAAAACAAATGAACTTCGTTCTCTGTTTAAATATAAAGCCGGGAAAATTATTGTAGTTGGAGTTGTTTTTGTAAAGAAAACGCAGAAGACTCCAAAAGAAATCATTAAGCTTGCTAAGAAGCGTTTGAAGGAGGTCTGATTATGGATTATGTTTTTGTAAAAGATTCTGAGGGATATGTATTCAAGAAATTGCAATCAGAAGTTTCTTCAGATGAGAAGATTATTTCTGAAAAAGAATACATGAAAAAATCAGGGCTTGCCTCTTATGAGAAGAAATTTGGTCATGGCGGAGCAAGGGAAAATGCCGGAAGAAAACAAAAGTTTTCACAACCATTAAAATTTCAAATTAGAGTTACAGAAGAAGAAAAAGAATTTATATCATATGCAAGAGAACACAACTTCAATTATTCATCAATAATGCAAAAATAGTGAATGTGGGGCACATAACAACTGATTCAACCTGAGAATGCTATGTCACGGTTTTTGCGGTGTTCACTACGTTCACGCAAAAACACGCGCCAATGACGCATTCCAGGTTAATCAAATGTTAGGCAGACGCCGCTCACGCGGCGCAAAAAGAATATTAATCAGTTTTGCTAAATCAATATATATAAGGGACAATCCGGTTTTAGATCTTATTACAGAGATTAAATAAAATAATGTACAAGGAAAAATATGCAAGCAGTTATTTTTGATATGGACGGAGTTTTAATTGATAGCGAACCGCTTCATTATGCAACAGACAAAGAATTATTAAAAGAATTGCACATTTCTGTTCCTAATAATTACCTCGATAAGTTTGTTGGAATGACAAATCCTGTAATGTGGTCTGAAATAATGGAAGAGTTTAATCTAAAGAATAATATCCAGGAAATATTACAAAAGCAATTAGCATTAAAAATCAAACTATTGGACGAAAGTAATTACCAACCAATAAACGGTATCACTGAACTTCTTATTTGCTTGAAAAACAATAATATCACAATGGCTGTTGCATCATCTTCATCAAAAGTATTCATTAAAGCTGTATTAAAAAAACTTAATATCGAAAAGTATTTCAAATTCTACATTTCAGGTGAAGAGATTAGCAAAAGCAAACCGGATCCGGCTATATTTCTAAAGGCTGCTGAAATGCTACAAATAGAACCAAAGGAATGTATTGTAATTGAAGATTCAAAAAATGGTATTATAGCAGCAAAACGTGCGCAAATGAAATGTATTGGATTTATTAATAAAAACTCAGGAAATCAAGATTTATCACAAGCAAATTATATAACTGCTGATTTCAATGCTTTGACGTATGAAACACTACAGAGTTTGTAATAGTTTTATTGTATGCAAATTTTGCCTAACAACTGCTTCGACCTGACATTGCCTTTGTCATAAAACTTGCTGTCGCTACGCTCGGCAAGTTTTACGCCAAGCCCTTCGGGCACGGCAAAGCAGGTCAAGCAAATGTTAGGCGCACGCCTTCGGCGGAAATAATTAAGAAAAGAATGGATAATATGTTGCATTCCAAAATGCAATAATTTTAGTGTGAAGAACTTGAGGAAGTGGAAATATGAATTTATTGTTGGAAAGA
>JAAYNH010000107.1 GCA_012520945.1 Treponema sp.
CCGGCTTTTCATACACTCCGTCCATAATTCTTCGTATATTCTTTTCTTCAACTTGTCTTCCAAGACATTTTCTAACAGTTGTTGTTGTCGCAATATCTGTAAAATCTGATGTTAAAAATACCGTTCCCGGTTCAGCCAATTCTATTCTCTTCTTAATTTCTGTATATATGCCGCTTGCCATAAAATCACTCTCCTTGTTTTTGTCACGATTATTATATAATTTTCGTGACATTTTTTCAATAATTTTTTATGTATTATCTCAAAAATTATTTGATTTTATTTAACAATCCAATTTTTTCAAAATAAACAGGCGAAGGGTATCTCTCACACAACCCTTCGCCCAATATAGACGTTCTCAATTTTCTTTTTCTATTTTATTCCCCAACTTTATTTTATAACGTCTACAATCTCCTGCATACTTCAAACCTTCAATTGACCATGGATCCATTCCCATATCAATAAGAATTTTCTTTTCTTCTGTCGTAAGTACACTATGATAATATTTTCTAAATTTCGCAAGTGGAAGTTCTGATGGTACCATCATTTTCTTTAGCATATTATATGCATTTCGATTTCTTTTTTGATTCTTTTGTCTTATTTCTTTCATATCTTTTACAACTGCTGACGGCAACTTAATAATTTCCATAATATTCTATACCTCAATGATTTTTTTTAGTGTATCTAAAATAGTCTGATAATCTGAGTTTTTTTGTTTAATAAACCAATATATTAATTGGTATTCTATTTGTTCTATTTCTTGTCCCATGCTATCAGCCAATTTTTTCAACTTTGCTTTTGCATCTTTTTCATTACTAATATCCGGAAAGTCATCTTCTCCTAAAATAGATTTTAACCGAGTTTCGCTATAGATAATATCCTCTGGAATCATTTTAGGTAAAAAGAATACATTTTTTTTGAAGAATTCAAGATACAAAAAAAGTAAATGTTTTTGCTGTTCTATATCATATCTTCCAGCTTTTCTATTTGCATCAAATCCCCAATCAATTTTATCTGCCCCAACTCCAGTTACCTGCTTAAAAATATCTTTTAATAAATCAATTGTTTTATCAGCTTCTGGAATGCTAGTAAAATCTGGAACATCTTCCTTTTTTTGATCACCATCAAATATAATGTATCTATTATCAATTCCTGTTTTTGAATAAGTTAATAATGTATATTTTTTTATATTTGATGCTCCACCAGGACAAAGTTCAACCTGTAATAATCCTTCCAATCCTTCAGCAACTAAAATCTTCTGAATAATTGTTTTTGCCAGATTATCTTCAACTAATATGTATTTCTTTTCAACAATATCTGCTTCTAATTCTAGAAATGCATTTTTGTATATTACATTTTCTTCAATAACGATAATGTCATTTTCAATTCTTCTAAAGCATTTTATTGCCTCCTTTGGTAAATTGGTAGTGTCAAGTTTACTACCTTCCTTTTTATATAAAACCTTATAGTTCCAAGGTTTACATCACTTTTTAAACTAAAAAAGCAATGACCTCCCTTTTCGTGTATAATGTAGTCGCCACAACAAA
>JAAYNH010000003.1 GCA_012520945.1 Treponema sp.
GTGCATTGTAGCTTGTTATGCAGTATTTGTGGTAAGCACAAAACTGCACATAAGTTTTGGTTTGTTGCAAGCCACACACTAAATCTACGATGAATCGTGCATTGTAGCTTGTTATGCAGTATTTGTGTTTTTGAATGAGAAAAATTTATTTGGTTACGGTAAATAAATTTTGCAATTTTTAGAAATTTGTTGTATAATTGTCAATGATTAAGCAAATGCTTAAAAATCCATTTAAAAGGAGCAAAATATGAATATTACAACTGATGCTGTTGGTTTTGTTTTTAGTGAAGATCAGCAAGAACTTATTAACAAAAAGCTAGAAAGAATTAATTATGCTGATGATTTGATAGTGGATCTTATCCTTAAAGTGAAAGAAGATAAAAAATATATTTTTGAAACAACAGTGAATTTCCGTTGGGGAACTGTTGCTCATGTTTCTGCAGAAGATTACGATTTTGCTGTATGTCTAAACAAAATGATGGACACGTTAGACCAAAAGGTGAAAAAAGAAAAAGATAAAATCCAACAAAGAGCATAATTACTTTTTTTAAGCTCCGTGTATGAACATGCGGGGCTTTATTTTTCGTTATTCCATTGCAGATTTGCATATAAAAGTGTATAGTTGTATATATGGCAGACAAAGCATTTACAGTTTTAGATTTGATTAACCTTGAATTAAAAGGATATAATTCTCTTAACTTGAGTTGTGTTTGCGGTCGAAAAGGTTTAGCACGTGAAATTAGTGTGCCGGATTTGAATCGTCCGGGACTTGCTCTTTCCGGCTTTTACGAATCTTTTGCACATCAAAGAGTGCAACTTTTTGGACGCGGTGAATTTGCATATCTTGAAAAATTGTATATGGAAGATAAATACGACTTTATTCGCAAGTTTTTTACTTATCCTGTGCCATGTTGTATTTTTAGTCATAGTTTGCAACCTAATCAAAAACTCATAGAAATAGCGGAAGAGGCAAATTGTCCAATTCTACAAACGGATTTGGCATCTACGGAGTTTTCAACTAGACTTTTGCGTCTTTTATCAAATATTTTTGCTCCTAAAAGAATTATGCATGGTGTTCTTGTTGAAGTTTACGGCATAGGCATTATGATTTTGGGTGAGTCAGGCGTTGGAAAAAGTGAGACGGCTTTGGAGCTTGTGGAGCGTGGACATCGTTTGGTTGCAGATGATATTGTAGAAATGCGTTGTGTTAATGGAAATACTATTGTTGGACAAGGTGCAAATAAAATTATTAGTCACCATATGGAAGTTCGCGGTCTTGGTATTATTAATATTCAGCAACTTTATGGCGTTGGTGCAATTCGTGAACAAAAAGAAGTTCAATTAATTGTTAAATTAGAACAATGGGATCAAAAAAAAGTTTACGATCGGTTAGGTACTGTACAACACACGTTTGAGCTTCTTGGAATGACTGTGCCAATGTTGGAAATTCCCGTTAAACCGGGACGCAATGTTCCAATAATAATTGAAACAGCGGCCATGAATGAAAGATTAAAGTCAATGGGATATTTTTCTGCAAAAGAATTTAATAAAAATGTTTTGCGGTGGATTGAAAGCGGTGAAGCACAAACTGCTTATTATGGCAGTGATGATATATATTAGCATTATTATAAGGCGATAAGAAAATGACAGAAAAAATTGTAACAGTATTAAACCGTGCAGGAATACATGCTCGACCTGCAGCACTGATTGCTCAAACAGCAAATAAATTTGCTTGCGAAGTTTTAATTGAAAAAGATTCAATTACAATTAATGCAAAGTCTATTATGGGTGTAATAACGCTGGCTGCCGCATACAAAACAACGATGGTTGTTCGTACGGATGGTGTTGATGAAGTCCAAGCAGCTCAAGCAATTGCAACACTATTTGAAAATAAATTTGAAGAAGAGTAATAAATAGTTCGCCAAAGTCTGTAAAGATATTTTTAACAAGCTTGTTTTGCGACAAACATTACAAAAATATTAATTTAAGGGAGTTGCTAATGAAAGAATTAACCGAAAAGCAAAAAAATGTGTTGTTATTTATTCGAAAATATACCGAAGAAAATACTTGTCCGCCAACTGTTCGCGAAACAGCCGAATATTTTGGAGTTTCTTTGAAAGCGATTCAGGACCACATCGTTGCTTTGCGTAAAAAAGGTTATCTTTCTGAATCAAATAATAAATCCCGTTCTTTGAAGATCCTAGTTGATGATGAAGATCTTGGATATTCATCTGTGAATTTTCAAAATATTCCTATTTTAGGTACTGTTGCTGCAGGACGTCCGATTTTTTGTGATGAAAATTTTACAGGATATTTCCCGATGCCTGAACCGCTTGTTCGTTCGGGAAGAAAATATTTTGCTTTGCGTGTAAGAGGTACAAGTATGATTAATGCAGGAATTTTGGACGGAGATATTGCAATTATCCAACAAAGTGAAACAGCACGGAATGGAGAAATAGTTGTAGCAATAATTGAAGATTCTGTGACTTTAAAACGCTTTTATAAAGAAGAAAAAAGAATTCGATTGCAGCCGGAAAATAATGAATTTAATCCAATTTATACGACCGATGCAAAAATTTTAGGCACATTGACGAACATAATTCGTTCTTATTAAATGGAAAGTAAATGAAACCGCTTTTTTTATACACCGGACCGGAATTTGGAGAAAGAAATGATACTATTGATGATTTTCGTAAACAAATTGAAAAAAAATTAGGCAGTCTTGACTATCATAGATTATATACTTCGGATGTTAAGGTTCAAGATGTGATAACACTTTTGCGCTCCGGTTCCCTTTTTGAAGACGGGCGTTTTGTAGTTTTATATAATGCAGAAACCATTAAAAATAAAGATGACATTAATGAATTGAACTTATGGCAAAATGCTTGTGAAAAAAATGGCAAAAATGATGCTTTTTTATTTTTGGTTTCAGATGATATCGGTGTAGATAAAAAACTTGAAAATATTGTAGATAAAGCTAACAAAAAAATCTTTTGGGAAATGTTTGATAATCGTAAAGAACAGTGGCTTCATAGTTTTTTTTCAAAAAACGGATATTCAATTGAGCAAGCTGCAGTTGAACGTATTTTGGAAATGATTGAAAATAATACGGAAGCATTACGCAATGAATGTTCGCGATTTTTTCTTTGTTTTGAAAAAGGTTATGTAATTACTACCGAAGATGTTGAAAATGTTTTAACACATAATCGCGAAGAAAGTGCTTTTACCTTGTTTGATGTAGCTTGTGAACCGTCCCGTAATGATGTGCAACGTTTCGAAAGTGCTTTATCCGTTTTGCAGAAAATTATGCAGTCAAAAGACTCTGAAAGCATCGCCTTGATTGCAGGATTAACATATTGTTTTAGAACGTTACGCACATGGCATGAAATTCATGAAAACTCACATCCAACGGAATTTGATTTGAAAAAAGCGGGATTTTTAAGTAAGACAAAACAAAATCAGTATAATGCGGCGAGTCAGCTATGGAATTCAGTTCAAACCTCACATTGTTTGGCACGATTGGCAGAAAGTGATATTAAAATTCGTAGTATAGGTGGTGCAGTTGTAGAAAACGTATTACAAACAATGCTATATTCAATTATCCTGAAAAAAGGAGAACCTATTCAGGAAGCTCCGCTTTGTTCAGAAGGTCTTTAAGCGAAACTAACTCTTCTTTTGTAAGCGTGATACCTTTGCTCATTTTTTGATGGTCAGGCGACCAGCTCCTAATGTCATATTTTGGGTCTCTTTCGCCCCAAGAAACTAAATTCAGTTCCAATGACCATCCTCCTCCTTTACTTTGGGAAATTTCTCCAATATTTTTTACAATTTTAAATGAAAAATCATCAGCCATAAAAGCCTCCTTAATAATAAGTATACACTACATTTAAAAAAAAAGAAGAAAAAAAATAGTGTTTTATTTTAAATATTCCGATAATAAAAAAAATGATTGTATATATTGAAAAAGTATAGTAATATATACGTATAGTAAATTACCTTTATATATATGGAGGAGATAATGATTCTGAAAAAAGTTTTGTTTTCATTAGTTTGTGTGCTATTAATTTTTACATTCGGATGTAAATCCACACCGGAACCGGAGCCACCTGTTCCCGTTGAAGAACCTAAAGAAGAACCGGTAGTTGAACCGGTAGTTGAACCGGGTAAAGCCGATTTGTCAAATGAAAATGCTCAACTTGTTAATCAAATTGCAAATGCAAAAGAGAAAGCAATTAGCGTAGGTGCAAAAGATGCTTTTGCAACGGAGTTTGATTATGTTTCAAGTGCATATGATAAAGCAAAAAAAGAATATGATGCAGGTGGAGATCAAGAGGTTTTTAATGCAAAAGCAAAAGAAACTTTACAATTATATCAAGCACTTGAGTTGGCAACATATTCAAAAAATATGAAAGCTAGCATTGAAACCATGGATTTTGCAAAATATGATGAGGCAAAATATACTTCAGGTAAAGCAAATTTAGATAAAGTTTCAAAACTTTTTGCAGACAAAGCATCCGGTGCTGAAATTTTTGCAACGGCACAAGCATCATATAATGATATGAAAGCTGTTTACAAAGCAGGATATACTGCAATATGTGATGCGAAAAAAGTAAATATAGCGGATGTTAAAAAACAGGCTGATGATATTAAAGCATCTCGCGGTGATAAAGAAGGATATGCACAAGCACTTACCTTATATGAAGTCGCTAATGCAAATTTTGCCGCAGAAAAATATGAAGAAGCATATAAAGGATATGAAACAACTTTGGTTGCTTTTACCGGAGTGTATGAGACTGTAGTTGAAAAACGTCGCCTTGCAGAAGAAGCAATTGCTCGTGCAAAAGAAAAAGCGAATAAAGTTCATCAATATGCACAAGAAGCAGATGTGATAGCACCTCTTCCTAATAAACCTGAAGATGAAATCATTGAAGCTGTTGATGCAGTTATAAAAGAAACCGAAAAAGTAATTGACTCGGAGGTAGATGCAAAATGATGAAAAAAATATTTTCAGTATTGGTGGTTATCGGCCTTTGTGTAAACATCTTTGCGGCAAGTTATACGAATAATGAGTATCAAAGACTTGCTCGTGATTACACGAAACGTGCGGAAATTGCATTTGATGAAGGCGAATACGATTTAGCAGTGGAATATACGTTGAAAGCGGAAAAAAATGCAGAGCTTTCACAAGCATATATTCAGATGATGTTAGCAAAAGCCGATGCAGAAAAGCAATTGAAACTTGCCGGCAATCAGTTGGAAAGGGCTCAGAGCATTCGTGGCGATGTGAATTATCCTATGGCTTTTACTGCCGGAAAAACAGCATATGAGCGCGGTTTACAAGAATATGAAAAAGAAGAATATATTAGTGCATCTGCTTTTGCACTTGAAGCATTAGAAGCCTTTGCCGGAATTAGAGAAATTACTCCGTTACCAATGTTTTATACAGTTCGCCCATGGGCAGATACTCGTGATTGTTATTGGAACATTTCCGGACGTTCGTATGTTTACAATAATCCGACATTGTGGGAAAATTTGTATCAAGCAAACAAATCAAAAATGCGTAATCCTAACAATCCTGACTTGATATATCCGGGTATGAAAATGACAATTCCTAGTATTTCCGGGGAATATCGCGAAGGTGAATATTCATCTAAAAAACAATACGAACCATTCAATCCAAGTCGCTAAAATTTGTTTTGATTGTCATTTGAGAACTTGGTGCAATTTTTTTTGTGCCAAGTTTTTTTATGCTTTTTTAGAAAATTGATTATAAAGATGACAGGCTGCACACATCAATGCATGCATGAAAGGCGGTTGTCCCATATTTGATAAAACCTTCTCAGCATCTTCAATAAAAAATCGTACAAATTCATCTTCATCTAAGTTACGCTTATGTGTGTTTTTTAAATCTCGTGCTAAATAAAAATGAACACGATTTGACATGATTGCCGGATTTGGACTCATACTCCCTAAGTGTAAGATTGAGAGTGCTTCATATCCTGTTTCTTCTAAAAGTTCGCGTTTAGCAGCCATCATAGGTTCTTCCTCGTTATTTACAACACCTCCGGGAAACTCAACGCAAAGCTCGTTTATGCCGTGACGCCATTGTTCTTCAATAATGAAACATTTTTTTCCATCTACATATAATTCAGGAATAATAATGACCCATTCCGGTGCATCCATGACAACAAAACGTCCAATGTTTCCCTTAGGAGAAATTGAAGATGTTTCTGTTACAGTCATTACTCTAGTTTTCAACACTTCTTTTTTATCAATTTGTTTCCAACATAATGCATTTATATTGGATTTTTCAAAAAAATTATTCATATATAAAAAAATCCTTTGACATATTCATAATTAGCATTTAATATATTTATATCATATAATAAAAAAAAATTCAGTATTTTATAACTGACATTAGAATAAGTAATATAAGGAGAAAAGTATGGCTATAATTGCAATTTCAAGACAAGTGGCTGCTTTAGGCGACGAAATAGCAACGGCAACCGCACAAAAGTTAGGATATAAATTTTTTGACAGAAAAGCGATTGAAGAAAAAATTGTTTCATTAGGATTTTCTGCAGATAAATTAAAAAAATATGATGAAAAAAAACCGGGTTTTTTTGCTTCTTTGGCAAAGGAACGCGATGAATATTTAGATTATTTGCAAACGGCTATTTTGGAAGCAGCCGAAGAAGGAAATTGTGTACTTATTGGGCGTGGTGCATTTATTATTTTAGAAGGAGTGCCAAATTTAATTTCCGTTCGCTGCATTGCCCCTGAGTCAATTCGTATGCAAAGGCTTATGGCTGAATTTAATTGGGACGAAAAAAAAGCAATGCAACGTATTCAAGAAAGCGATGTTAATAGGCAAGGTTTTAACAAAAGTTTTTTTAATTTAGAAAGCGACGATCCTTCTCAATATAATATGGTTATAAATTCCGGAATGATGAATAGCGATGCTGCAGCAAATATCATTGCTTGTGCTTGTGAAAATCTTGTAACTCCTATATTAGAAGAAGCGGGAAAAAATCGTATTGCAGAACTTCTGCAAGGTCAGTGGATAGTAAATAAATTGTTGTTTGAGCATAAATTAAATATTAATTTTTTAAGAGCAGTGGTTGATTCTGAGTTGGTAACATTACAAGGCGTTGCAGAAAATGCAATTCTCTGTGAAAGAGCGGTTTTACTAACAAAAGATATTATGCCGGATAAAAAAGTAGAGTCATGCATAAGTATAGTTCAAGATTTTAGGGCATATCCGTAAGGTGGTACAATTTTATTTAATCTTAATTGCCGTAGCTTCTTTTGCCGCAACAAAAGCATGTTGTTTTTCTCTGCTTATTTCATTATTGTTAAAAAATACGCAAAAAAAAGAAGCATTTGCAAAAGGTAGATTTTCATTTGCTTGTGTTTTTTTTAGTATATTTATTAGTGTTTTTACAGTTGGAATTATTTTTTTTGATATTATTGAATATATAAAAAGTTTTTCGATGTTAAAATGTATTTATTTTGTTTTTTTTGCTTTTATTATTTTTCTAATTATCTTTTTTTATAAAAAAGTTTTACCTATTGTTTTTATTTTATATGTAATTTATGTGAGTGTTTTTTTAATAATTTTGACAAAAAACTTTGGAAAACAATATGAAACTATAAATTTAGTAATCTTTGAAAATAAAGTTGAAATCGATGGTAAAACTTTTTTTTGCAATGATGGTAAAAAAGTAAATTTTTTAGTTTTTGAAAAAATTACACTACCGGAGTTTTTACTTTTACCAACACGAAAAAACTGGAAACAACTAGCTGGAATTTCTATGACTGAAGAAAGCGTAGAAAAATCTTCACAAAAAAAAATTAATTTTTTTTTAGAAATAGATGTTGTACCGTTACCAAATGTAGATTTTTATCCGGCAGAATATAGATTATCTTTTAAAAATGAATTAAATATGCAAGTTCCGGTTTTTGAAAAATTGCTTTAAAAATAGTTGACAATGTAACTTATTTTTTAGATACTAGTATTATGAAAATGAGTTTAGCGAATTTTTTCACACTGGTGCGTCTAATTTTGGCTCCGGTGATTTTTTGTCTTTTGTTTATACCGATATGGACAGGAAAATTTGAGTTGCTGTCAGTAATAATTACTATACCTTTGTTTATTTTTGCAGAATTAACAGATTTTCTTGATGGTTTTTTTGCACGACGAAATAATGAAGTTTCTGATTTTGGTAAACTTTTTGACCCTTTCGCGGATGTAATGCTTCATCTTACGATTTTTGTCTATTGTCTTGCACGAAAACTTATGCATCCTGTTTTTTTTATTTTAATTTTTTATCGTGAATTTGTGCAGATGTTTTTGCGTATGATGGCTATGAAAAAAGGAGTTTCTGTGGCCGCACGTAAAGGTGGCAAGATAAAAACTGTATTATATGTAATTGCAGGTGGGTTTGCTTTAATAGTTGAGCTACTTCCAAGATGTGGTTTTGAAATTTCTTCTATATATAGTAATTTGTTATATATTTTAAATTTGTTATTTATTATAGCAACTATGGCATCTCTTTTGTCTTTTGTTGATTATGCGATACAATTTAAGAAGATTTTCAAAAAAAGATAATAAATTTTGAATAATTTTAAAAAAACCTGTTGACAAGAAAATAGTTTAAATGCTATATTTTGGAACGTTGACGTAAAGCTAGGGTATGAGTTTTTTGCAGATGAACGAAAATAGTGCAAACGGCGAC
Source organism: Treponema sp. (assembly GCA_012520945.1). Classification (GTDB taxonomy): domain Bacteria; phylum Spirochaetota; class Spirochaetia; order Treponematales; family Treponemataceae; genus JAAYNH01. Next base: position 8,739 of record JAAYNH010000003.1, read on the forward strand.
AAAATAAAGCGTAATTTGAATAATTTTTTTTAAGTAAAGAAAAAAA
>JAAYNH010000014.1 GCA_012520945.1 Treponema sp.
ACTAACAGGAACAATATCAAATCCCATCGACAATATTCCATTTATTAATAAATCTAATTTTTCATAAAGATAATCGGAACGCGTGCCGGATGACAAACCTACTGAAACAGGTATAACGTCCCCGTCTTTTAAATTTTTTATTGAATATTCAATAATTTCACCGGACGAATTATATTTTGATAGACCTTTTGCACCATCTTCTAATGTTATTGTATCTTTTATATCAAAGCTACGTTGAATTAAATAATATCCTGAGTTTTTACTTGCATTTTTAATTATCTCATTTACATAATAATCCGGAGTGTGCCAGTAAAGAGCTAATTCACTGCCGGTAATTTCATAAAAATCATCTTCATTACGAGCAAGACCGCGTCGAATAAAAGTTTCATCTATTTTAAAATCAACCGTATCTAGTGTAAAAGGCGTATAAAACATAGAAGCACATTCATGTTTTTGTTCAACTATTTCTTGTACGGCATTTGGAAATCTTCTCAAAAATTCACCATTAATAAAAAATGTTAATTTTAAATTATATTTTGCCAATGAATTTAAAATCGATGTTAAACCGTCTGAACTTTCTAAAGCATCAAAAACAATTGCAACCCGCGGTTTATAATATTTGCTTTTAGAATTTCCAGCATTAAAAAGCGGAGCATTTGAACTTTGGGCCGTTAAATGTCTTGCAAATAAAGCATTTTCAAAATCAACATTAAAACTAGGCCCAATAAAAACACGATATTTTTCATTTTGATTTTTCTGTTCTACAATTTTTTTTGTATCTAATGTCCAGTTTGATTTATCAATCTTATATGAAAAAGTACCAAATGAATTTTTAGCTAAAATTTCACTTTGTAAAATATCCCAACTATAATTAACAGCTTGAGAAAGGAATAAATGATTAATTTGATTTTTTTGCATATCCCAGTGTGCAACGGTTTCTTTACCACCAATAAACATTTCTGAAGATGTAATCCACTCATAAGAAACACAAGCAAAATTTGACAAAACAAATTTTTGTGTCCATGTTGACAAATCATAAATATGTAAAGAATCTTCTGACATAAATGAAATTAATTTTTTATTCGGTGAAAGTTTAGGATTTTTCACATGAACATTTAGGCTCAAATTTTCAAAATAAGCACTTTGTGTTTTTTCATTTTTTATCAGTTTGTAAACATAACTTTCTGTTTTTCCACCATGTAATTGTTCAATCCAAATAATAGGAATTTGTACATATGTTTCCGGTAGAAAAACCCAAAAAACATTAAATGAAAGTGCTGTTCCCGGAATATTAATAAATGGATAAGAAAACAATGTTTTAACCCACGAAAAATCCATACCGTCAAGTTCCATATACCAGAGAGTACGATTATCTTGAACCATAATAAGTGATAATCCATTTTCACTTGTCCAAAATTTGTCGCTTTTATAATTAAATGCATATGGAAGACGACCAATTATTTTTCCTGTGCCTACTAAGTCTGAATACAATGCTCTTGTATAAAGTTCGTTTGCTTTTATGGCATAAACAATTTCTTTTGAAATATAAATTAATAAATTATGAGATGCCCAACACAAAGAAGAAATTTTACCTTCACCTATTTGTCTATAATTTTCCGGAATTTGTTTAATAGAAAAAGAGTTTTTTAAATTTAAAAAATATAACATTCCTTTTTTTTCATATGTTAAAACAGTTGAATCCGGGGACCATAAAACCGGAACTTCTTCAAAAGAAAACTCAACTTCATCTGCTAAAATATATTGTGAACCGCTTTTACTTTCTTTTAGAATCAGTTTTCCAAAAGAAGCACTTGTTTGTTTTATAAAGCAAATCCATTTCCCATCAGGGCTTACAGAAACAGCATCAAGTTTTTTATTTAAAAGCGGAATAAAAGATTCGGAATTTTCAACAATTTCTTGTGGTAAAGATGTCCATCTTAGACTTTTATTTTTCACATCATAATGTGCCGTACAGTAACGATTACGAATTTGCAAAACCGACGCATTTTCTAAGACTTCTAATGATTGAGGAAAACAAGTGATTAATTTAGGATTTGAATTAATCATTGCAGAAGTTGACTGTTGCATTTTTTTTTCAAGTTCATACAAAAATAAACTGTTATAACTTTCTTCAGTAACTGCTTTGTGAGAAACACCAAACAATAATTGATTTTTACTATTTAAATCAAGTCCTGAAAAACTTGCTTGGGTAAAAATAAATGAAAATGAAAAAATTAACAAAAAAAATGCTACAGTTTTTTTCATTGAGCCATTTCCGCCTGTAAAATCATATAGGATAAATCTTTTTCCAATTCGTTTAAAGTATTTTCAATTTTATTAATACGTAAAAGTCTGTTTTTATTTTGAATATCTTCGAGTTTTTCAAAAACCGGTTCCAAGAAAAATGAATTCTTTTGTTTTGTTTCTTTTTCTTTACCACACCACGGACAATACATAAATTCTTTTTCAATTGTTCTGCCACAACATCCACAAACACAAACTTGTTTCATTTTCACCTCTCAAGAAAATCATTTTAAAAGTGGAGCAGGATTCACATGTTTTCCATTTTTATAAATTGAAAGATGCAAATGAGAACCTGTAGAATATCCTGTCGAACCCATCAAACCTAATTGTGCACCTTGTTCAATAAATTGTCCAGCACGTACTGTATATTTTGACAAATGTGCATATAAACTTTGATAACCATTTCCATGACTTATAATAACATAATTACCAAAAACATTGTTATATCCTGTTGTTGCAACTTTACCTGCCATTGCTGCATAAATTTTTGTACCAAGTGGTGCTGCCATATCTATGCCTGTATGGAATTTTCTTTGTCCCGTAAAAGGATCTGCCCTATAACCATACACTGAAGTTAGTTTCCATGTGCCTTTAATAGGCATTTTGAAAGTTTCGCCCATTGCATCTCGTAAAGAATCACTATCTAATCTAGCTCCCGGTATAAAAAGTTTTTCACCTTTTTTTATAACCGTACTTTCCAAGTCATTTACATCTAAAAGATTTTCTACAGTCAATAAATATTTTTTTGCAATTTCTGCTAAACTTTCACCGCTTTTTACTTTGTGATATATACCGTCCATAGAAGGAATATTTAATGTCGTTCCGGCACCTAACAATCGAACATTTTGAATTTCATTTACAGCGATAATTGTTGATATATTTGCCAAACCGAACCTTCTAGCTATATTTGTTACATTATCACCTTTACGTACTTTATATTTTGAATAAGTTACCGGTTGCATAATGCTTGGCAGTGTTGCACCTAAATCATCACTTAATACATCACATAACTCGCCTGTATTTCCGTCATTCATAACAAATTTTTGCATTGAATTGGAAAGTAAATATCTTTCAACTTCATCATAATGATGCACAGACACCATTTTTATATATTTTAAATTTGTTTCTTGAATAAAAGGAATCATCAATAAAATTCCGTATAAACATAAAATTCCAAAGAAAAAAATTCTATGAGAATTAATAAAATTATAAGCATAAATGGCAAACGTTTTAAATTCATTTGCTACTTCTTTACCAACAGTTTTTTTTGAATTATATCTAGATGTTTCAAAATAATTGATAATTTCCATATTCATAGTATCGACATATTTCTTCAATGATATTAGAATATAAAAATATGAAACGCAACTTTTTTTTGATTTTTATCATTTTTTTTTCTCTGGCAATTATGATAAAACTTTTTGTATTTGATATAATTAAGGTTTCAGGGCACTCAATGGAACCAACTATAACAAATGGAAGTTACGTTTTCATTAACAAACTATCATATGGAATCCCCAAACCTTTTGGCTATGAATTAATTTTTCAATGGAAAGAACCCAAAAAAAATGATATAATTATTTATATCTATAATAACAATATGGTAATAAAAAGATGCGTTGCAGAACCGTTAACACCGTTTGAAGTTTCAAAAAAAACAGGAAGCATATTTGTCAACAAAATAGAAATTCCTTTAACCAGTGAACAATATGATAAATTTAAGTTTTTAGTTGAAGTTCCAAAAAACAGAATTATGGCTGTAGGTGATAATTACGAACATTCCATTGACTCTAGAAATTACGGTTTTATTAGCACAAAAAATATTTTAGGAAAAGTAATATGCAAATAAGTGAATATTTTTCAAAAAAACGCTTGATTTTTCTTTTTGCATTTTTGATAATTTTTGCCCTTTATATAATTTTTTCATATGGAAAATTAGCTTTTATTCCATCTGCAAAAACACGTCCTCTTACCTATTTACCCGAACGTGGTTCCATATTAGATCGTAACGGCAAAGTTCTGGCTTTTCAAACTAATTTTTATCATGTAGGTGTTTCTCCTTCAGGAATAAAAGATGCAGAAATGACTGCTAAACTTATTGCACCTACTTTACAAATTACTGCAGAATCAATTATTAATATGATAAAAAACGCTCCTGGTGACTTTACATATATTAAAAAAAAGATTGAACAATTTGAATATGATGAATTACAACAAATTATCAAAACAAATCATCTAACTGGAATTCGTTTTGATAAAATTCCCGGACGCATTTATCCGGAAAATGATTTAGCTTCTCAAGTTATTGGTTTTATGGGAAATGATGGCAAAGGTCTATCCGGAATTGAGTTGACCCAAGATTCATTGCTTTTTCCAAAAGAATCTTTGACTGAACCTTCCGTACGCGGGAAAGATATCTATTTAACAATTGATGCAAACTTACAATATAAATTAGAAAAAATTGCAAAAGAGACATTACATAATACAAAAGCAGAAAGCTTCATGTTATTAGCCTCAAATGCAAAAACAGGTGAAATTCTTTCATACATTAGTTTACCAAGTGCAAACTTAAACACATATCCAACCGCCACGGAAATGGAAAAAACAGATCGTCCAACAGGTATGGCATTTGAACCAGGTTCGGTTTTTAAAATCTTTTCTGTAGCAACTTTTTTAACTTCCAAAGCCATTGACATAAATGACAAATTTTATTGTGATGGAAAATTTGAAAAAAAAAGCGGAAGTGAAAAAATTAAAATATCATGTCTTGGTCATCACGGAAATATTACAGCAAAAGAAGCTTTACAATATTCATGTAACGATGCCATAGCTCAGATGAGTGAACTTATTCCTGCAGAAATGTTTTTACATTATATTAATGCAATGGGCTTCGGGCAAAAAACGGGCATTGAATTACCTGGAGAAACAACAGGTTCTGTAAAAAACACAAATCATAAATATTGGTCTGCTCGCTCAAAACCAACCATGTCAATAGGACAAGAAATAAGTGTTTCAGCGGTACAAATGATTCAGGCAACTTCTGCAATAGCAAATAAAGGTTTTCCGATAAAGCCTTCCATTATCAGTCAAATTGTAAATAGTGATGGTACTTTAGAATATGAACATAAACCAATTGTCTTGGAACAAGTCTTTACGGAAAATGCCGCAAATTATTTAATTGACTGCATGGAAAGCACCGCAAAATCCGGAACAGGAAGAAAAGCGTTAATTGGAGACGTATCCATCGGTGTAAAAACAGGAACGGCACAAATGATTGATAATAAAACCGGACAATACAGTGAAACAAACTTTTTGTCAAACTGTGTTGCAATTTTTCCTACAGAGGATCCAAAAATAATTTTATATATTGTTATTGCTAAAGCACAAGGTGAAACGTATGCCGGTCGTATTGTTGCACCCGTGATTGCAGATGCTGCTGATATAATTATCGATCATCTTGGTTTAGCAAGAGCAAATGCAGCATCATTAGCCCATACAGGAAAAATTTCAATTACACAAACTTCTATTCCAACAATTAAAAATACTGTTCCAAATTTTTACGGTTTATCAAAAAGACAACTAACACCACTTTTAGAAAGAACGGATTTTTCACTAAAAATAATTGGAGACGGATGGGTTGTAAATCAAAAACCTGTAGCCGGAACTACCATTACGGAGAATATGACTATTGAACTCTATCTTGAATAAAAATTTGGAAAATTTTAAAATTCGTTTTCCTAAACTTTTTGAACAGTTAAATGTTCACCAAAATTTCTATTTTATACCAAAAGAAATTGAAATAAAAATTTCAAAAAGCGGTTTACCGACAATTCTAGAAAACGGAATTTTACACCACTCAATTTATGCTCCGGAAAAAGAAGCACAAAAACTTATCAGCACTGAAGAAGTTGAAAAAAAAGATACTGTAGTTTTTTATGGTTTTGGTCTAGGATATAGCGTAATTGCTTTTGCAAAAAAATTTCCGCAAAAAACCATTGTACTCGTTGAGCCGGATATTTCTAGATTTTTTCTTGCACTTTCACAAATAGACTGGTCGGATGTTTTTTTGCACAAAAAAATTATTTGCTTAATTAATGCATCCGTTCAAACAGTAATTGCAATTGAAGAACAAATTGGCATAAATAATTGTGCTTTTTTTTCACAAACTGCACATACACAACATGCTACAAATTATTTTTCCGAACTAACGGAATTAACTAAACGCAATTTGCAAAAAAAAGAAATTAATGAAAAGACTTTGGAAAAGTTTTCAAAACTTTGGCTAAAAAATACTTGGAAAAACCGAATGCAAATTGCACAAAAACCTGGTATTGTTGACCTTAAAAGCACTTGTCCAAATATGCGTGCAATTGTTTTAGCAGCAGGTCCGACACTAGACACCGTTTTACCACATTTAAAAGAATTAAAAAAACGTGCCATTATAATTTGTGTAGATACAGCACTCAAATCTTGTTTGCATTACGGTGTTGAACCGGATTTTATTTTACTTTTTGATCCGCAATATTGGAATGCAAGACATATTTTAGGATTAAAATCACCTTCCAGTATTTTAATTACTGAAGTTGCCGCATGGCCAAGTGTTTTTCGTTTTCAATGTAAAGAAATTAGATTATCTTCATCGCTTTATCCATTAGGTCAATATTTAGAAAAATTTTGTGAAATTAAAGGCTCGCTAAGTCCCGGTGGTTCCGTTGCAACGTCTGCTTGGGACTTTGCAAAACATCTCGGATGCTCATCAATTTTCATGGCTGGATTGGACTTAGGATTTCCAAATAAAAAAACTCATTCCAACGGTTGCCAATTTGAACAAACAGCGTTGACCATTTCTAACAAAATTAACACGATTGAAAATTTTAAAACTTCCGCTCTTTTAGATGCTTATCCATATATAGCAAAAAATTATGACGATGATGATCTTTTAACGGATAAACGCCTTTCTCTTTATGCTTGGTGGTTTGAAAGTAAATGTATGACATTTAAGGATTTACAAGTTTTTACATTAACTTCTCAAAGTTTAAAAATTCCCGGAATTATAAAATTTGACTTAAAAGAATTTTTTAATTTTCCCGAACAAAAACTTTACATCAAAAAATCTTTAATTAATGAAAATGAACTTAAAAATAAACTTGAACAAGGAATTTCAAACTTACAAACATCGCTTAATGACTTGTATAAAAAAACACAAATGGCTATTAATCTTTGTTCAAATGCACTAAAAAATATTATTAATGAAGATGAAGCATTTTTCAAACTCCAACAATTTGATAAAAGTTTTTTATCTTCAAATATAAAAGAAGTTGTTTCATTAGTTTTTCCAACAGAAAGTCAATTAGAACGTGAATTTGAAAAACATAATTTTTCCGGAGTACAAAGTAAACAAAATTTTCAAAAATCAAAAATCATTTATACATTGCTAAAAGAATCGATTGAAAATTTTTTTTATTATTTTTCAAAATGCTAAAGTCTAAACTGTCTGTGTCGATAATTTAAATGTAAGTTGTATTACATTTAACGACGGTCATTTTGACATCCAGACGTCGTTTTAGCAAGTTAAAAGCTGAAAAACATGTGTGAGTTTTTCAGCTTTTTTTTACAGATTTATTTTTTATATTATACTCTATTAAAAAAAAGCATGATATGATATAATTATCTTAAAGGAACGGTACCAATATGAATTCTTTCAACGTAAAGGAACTTGTTGAAAATACATATTTTACTCATGATTTAATAATAGACAAAACTTTTTTGCTTTTAACAAATTCACTTCCTGTAACTGCTGAATTAAAAAATGCATTGATTGCATGGAACTTTGAAGAGGTTTTTTCAGAAGGTGAAATTGTAAATGAAGCAGTTGATGAAGAATGCGTCTTAAATGCACCTACTGCGGATTCAATCAATGATGTTTTGAACCCCCCAAGAGAAATTGGTTTAAACGAAGTTGCAGGTAGTGAGTCCAACCGTCTTGAAGCTGTCCAAACAGTATATAATGAATATGTAAATTACATAACGAATCTTTATACTCGCTATGCTACTCATAAAGAATTAAATCTTGAAAAAATTTCTGCAACAATTAAAGAATTTTGTATTTTTGTAAAAGAAAATCGTCGTTATGTTTTACGTGTCCAACCCCAATTTGATGAAAATGATAAAAGAAATTTTATTGTGAGTCATGCAATGCGTTCAACAGTTCTTGCAGTAACAATCGGTTTACAACTTCGTTTACCATTAACTAAACTTGTTGAGCTTGGTGTATCTTGTCTTTTGCATGAAATCGGTATGTTAAAGCTACCACCTAGCCTTTATCTTTCTGACAGAACGCTCACCCCTTCCGAAAAAAATACAATGCTAACTCATCCGGTAATTTCATACAATATTTTAAAAAGTTATGATTTTCCGTTAAGCATTTGTTTGGGAGCATTAGAACATCATGAAAAAGAAAATGGTTTAGGATACCCACGAAGGCTAAAAAAAGACCAAATTTCCATGTATGCAAAAATTATTTCCGTTGCTTGCTCATTTGAAGCAATTACAGCTCCAAGAAAATATAAGGAAGCACAATCAATGCACGTTGCAATGGTTGAAATGTTAAAAAATACAGGAAACCAATATGATGAAACTGTAATTAAAGCACTTCTGTACAGTTTGTCCCTTTTTCCAATTGGCACATTCGTATATTTGACAAATGGAAAAATTGCACAAGTAACGGACGTTAATCCGGAGAATCCTAAAAATCCAATTGTTCAGTTACTTGGCGAAAAAGATGCTTCCGGCGAGCCAAAAACATTACAAACTTCAGATACTGATGTAAGAATTCTTCGCGTTCTTGAAAAAAAAGAAGCTGTAGACATTTTAAGGCATATAAAAAAATAAATTAAAGCATTTTCAGTTTTTGCAAATCTGCCTCAAACTGAGCATCAATTTGAGGTGGTGTTTCGGAAAAATATAAAATTTGTTTTATTGTATCCACTTTTTTAGAATTCCATACCGGAATAATATCTTCAAACTGAGAATAAAAACCACAAATTACAGGAATATTTGTAGATAATTTTTCATTAAGCACATTTGTTGCAACAAAAGTACATTCATTTTCTTCGCATAATTTTATTAATTCGGATATTTTATTTATATCACTATTTATATCAAAAGGATATAAAAGTACATCATAGTTTTTATATAAAACAGCGGTTTTTGCCAAATCAAAATTATCTGTTTTAAAACCAATAGCTTTTATTTTTTCTTTTCGTTGCATTTGTAACAATACATCAAACAAAGCATCGCTTGAACCTTTTGAAGGAACAAAAGATAATTTTTCCAATGCAACTAAATCTAAATAATCAGAATTAATCAATTCTAACTTTTGTTCAATTTTTGATTCTAAAACAACCGGATTTTTTTCACATAAGGAAATGCCATAATGCACATCTCTACGTTTTTCATGGAAACAATATGATAATGTTTTTAATCCCAGTTCATTTTCTTCATCACATATGAAAAAATTTGTTCCACCCTCATAAAAAACATCTGACAAGTCAGCCAAAACTTTTAAATCTTCCTGTATAAAACAAGAAACATCGAACGCTGTGCGACTAACTATGCAATTTGCATTTCCTAAAGTTATAAATTCCAAAGTGAATTAAACCCTTTTATAGTTTTTAATAGATTCGCGAATCTTTTGAGCAATTTCCGAACGATGAATTCGAATTTGTTGCATAGAATCACGAAAACGTAATGTTACTGTATTATCTTCCTTAGAATCATAATCAACTGTTATGCAAAAAGGAGTTCCAACTTCATCTTGACGACGATAGCGTTTTCCAATTGCACCTGCTTGGTCATAATCTGTAACAAAATCTTCTTTTAATTCATTTTGAATTTCTTTTGCAAGTTCAGCTAAACCATCTTTTTTCATCAACGGAAGAATAGCAACTGTAATAGGAGCAATTTTAGGATGAAAATGTAATACAGTTCTATAATCTTCCGGTTCACCTTCTTTTGCTAAATTTTGCTCTTCATATGCATCACATAAAAACATCAAAACATTGCGAGTCAAGCCGGCAGAAGTTTCAATAATATAAGGAATATATTTCTCATTTCCGTTATCCTGATCAATATAATGCATATCTTTTCCGGAAAATTCAGTGTGTTGACTAAGGTCAAAATCCGTTCTGTTGTGAATACCTTCTAATTCACTAAAGCCCATTGGAAATTCATATTCAATATCATATGCATCTTTTGCATAATGAGCTAATTTTTCATGATGATACCAACGCATTTTTTCCATACGTACACCATACTTTTTGTAAAATTCCCAACGTTGTTCTTTCCAATATTCAAAAAATTTATCATCATCGCCGGGTTTAACAAAAAACTGCATTTCTAATTGTTCAAATTCGCATGTACGGAAAATAAAATTTTTTGTAACAATTTCGTTACGAAATGCTTTACCAACCTGTGCAATTCCAAACGGTATTTTCATGCGATTTGATTGAATGATATTTTTATAATTCACATAAATACCTTGTGCGGTTTCAGGACGCAAATATACAATGCTTGTACTATCTTCAGCAGCTCCAATATGTGTTTTGAACATCAAATTAAAAGCTCGCGGTTCTGTGAGTTCACCTCCACACTCCGGACATTTTTTTATGGCTAATGCATTTTGATCCATATTGTCTGCTCGAAAGCGCATTTTACAATTTTTACAGTCAACTAATGGATCGGAAAAATTTGCTACGTGCCCGGAAGCTTCCCAAACACGCGGATGCATTAAAATTGCAGCGTCAAGACCAACAATATTATCATGAAGTTGTGTCATTTCTTTCCACCAAAGATTTTGAATATTTTTCTTTAATTCAATACCTAATGGACCATAATCCCATGCTCCTGCTTGTCCACCGTAAATTTCAGAAGATTGAAAAACAAAACCTCTTCTTTTACACAAACTAACTATTTTTTCCATTGTAATATCATGTTCTGCCATAATTGCATATCTCCTTTATTATTAATTCCTACATTGTTGCTAAAGTTTTTTCCACACGCTCAATTGATTTATCAACACCTAAAATCAAAATTGACCCCATCAAAGGAGGTGAAACTTTTGAGCCGGTAACTGCCATACGAATTGGCATCATAAACTCACTGAGCTTAACTCCTAATTCTTCAGCCATTTTTTTTGCTAATTCTTCTTGTGATTCATGATCAAGGCTCGGTAATGCTTTAATGAATTCCTTTGACTTTTCTAAAACTTCTTTAGTCTTTTTTACATCCATTTTTTTAGGTACAATTTGATCAACAGGGGGAACGGGAGGTTCGGTAAATAAAAAACGAACCATTTCTGCAGCATCTGTTAAAAAATGTAGTCTTTCTTTAATTAATGGCATTAATTCCATTAACTTGGTTTTAATTTCATCACTTGTAAGAGCTCCAACTCTTTTTGCCGGAGCAATACCAAAATCATTCGAGGCAAGAATATCGTCGCTTGCTAAAACCAATTCGCCATTATCATCTATTGTTATACCTGAAACACTAGGACCAACTTTTGGAGCAGGTGCAACATCTGTATTTACGGGCAATAATGCATCTCCCGTGCCGGTAATAAACGGAAGAACAGAATTGAAAAGTTTTTCATCACTCATCATTCGCATATATTGACCGTTAAACCATTCAAGTTTTTTATAATCGAAAATAGCACCGGCTTTATTTAGATGCTCCAATTTAAATAACTTTTCCAAGTCACTTAATGGAAATATATCTCTACCTTCCTCATAAGAACAACCAAGCATAGCAACGTAATTTACTAATGCTTCAGGAATATAACCACGTGCACGAAATTCATTTACACTTGTAGCTCCATGTCGTTTTGACAATTTTTGTCCGTCAGAACCATTTACCATAGGCAAGTGGCAAAACTGAGGCGGTTGCCAACCAAAAGCTTTATACATTTGTACATGAAGAGGCGTCGATGGTATCCATTCTTGTGCACGCATTACGTGAGAAATTTTCATAAAATGATCATCAATAACATTTGCAAGATGATATGTTGGAAAGCCGTCACTTTTTAACAAAACAGGATCAGGAGAAATATCTTCATTTTTCCATTCAATATCACCTAAAAGTGCATCGTTAAATCGTGTTACACCTTCCATCGGAATTTTTAAACGAATTACATATGGTTTTCCGGCATCCAAATTAGCTTTTATTTCTTCTTGAGTTAAATGACGGCAATTTCTGTCATAACCCGGAGGCATTTTATTTTTTGTTTGAAGAGTGCGGATTCTGTCCAAACGTTCTGCATCACAAAAACAATAATATCCTTCACCTTTTTCAACTAATTTTATAGCATATTCTTTATAAAGCTCAAATCTTTCGGACTGAACGTAAGGTCCATATTCACCGCCTTTTGAGCCACCCTCGTCCCACTGAATATTCAACCAATCACATGTATCATATAAATTTTGCACAAATTCTTCACCATAACGTGTGCGGTCAGTATCTTCCAAACGAAGAATAAATTTTCCCCCGTTTGCACGAGCAAAAAGATAATTAAAAAGTGCTGTGCGTACACCGCCAATATGTTGCATTCCCGTTGGCGATGGAGCATAACGAACACGAATTTCCATAAAATTTAAACCCCAAAAATTTAGTAAAAAAATATACCTAAATTATAGCGATTATAAAAGTTTTTTTCAATATATAATAATTTCTAGATTTTTAAAATATATTTTAATTTTTTGTAACCTTTTTCCGATTTAGTTATTTTATTTATGATGACTGAAACTACTAAAGCAACAAAAGCATAATAATTGTTTCTACATCATCCTCCTCATCTCCTTTTTACCACTGTCTGAAAAACTCTCGCAGACAGTGGTTTTTTTTTAATTTTATGTTAATGAATAAATTCCTTTACCTGTTCGTAAAAGTTTACATGGATTTTTAGGGTCATTACCTAAAAATTTTCTTAATTCATGAATATATGAGTATAATGTTTTTGTGTGTTTTTCATTACTTACACCCCAAATTAATTTTGCACAATTTTCCAAAGAAACATTTTTTCCTTTATTTTCTAACAAATAATTATATAACATTTTTGTTGTGGGAGTCATAATATCTTTTTCAACATAAAAAGGAGCTCTTTGAATTGCTTCAGAAAAACATTCGAAAAAATACGGATGATAAAAACCGTCAATTTCTTCCGGTAACGAATTTAGAAACTTTTCCATTCCAATAATACTCGTTTCAAATTCATTATTTAAATCTAAAAACAACCAGGGAATAGTATAACAATATTGAACAATAATTTTTTCATAAAAATTAAAACCATGCGTTGGAAATGTTTCCGATGTCTTGATAAACAAATCAATTTCTTCTAAAAAGCGAATTTCATTCATTAAATCACTTAAATTTGTAGAATGAACAATTGTTAAATCTTTTATTCTTGGATCTTCTTTTAAGATTTTTGCAATTGCTTCTTTTTCTGTGTACAATAAAACTGTCATAAACTTTAATCTCCTAATAAAATATAACATATTATATTTATTGGCAGTTTTATTTTAAACTTTACAAAATAATGCTTTTTTTTGCATAAAAATTATAAAACATTGCTTAAAAACAGTACTTTGGAGATTTTGGATAAAAATAAACAATAAAAAAAAGGACTTAACTTTAAGTTAAATCTTTTTTTTTACTTTATTTTATTGCAGAAGCAATTCGTTCTAAAACCTTTTTTCTATCCAAAGGCTTTACAATATAGTTTTTTGCACCAAGAAGTAATGATTTTTTTACCAATTCTTCTTTTCCCAAAGCACTAATCATCACTACACGTGCATTTTTATCAAAGTCCATTATTTGTTCCAATGCAGTTATACCATCCATACGTGGCATTGTTATATCCATTGTTACAATATCCACATTTGGATACAAATCTTTGTATTTATCAACTCCTTCTTTACCGTCTGCAGCTGTAGCAACTATTTCATATCCTTCACTTGTGAGAATTTGACCAATTTGTTTTGCAACGAAGATTGAATCGTCAATAACTAAAACTTTGATTTTTGATCCATCATCTTTTAATCCCTCAGGCGGACGTTCGTTAATTGTTGGAAAGTCTTGTTTAGTTTTCATTATATTCCCTCCCTAAAATCATACTTTTTCACGAATTGCTACGTTTACTTCAACTTTTCCTTGTTCGGTAATCATTGGAACAATAAGGGCTTCAACATCATGATCGGAAATTTCCATTTTTTCCCCGGTAAACAAGGCTGGAGGAGTCAAATCAAACTTAAAACCAAGCTCATGTAATTTTGTTACGGCTTGTGCTGTTATTAAGTTCGCAAGTTCAGTAATAGTCGCTTTTGCCAGTGCGTCAAGCTCTTTCAATTCTTCACCATTCATTTGTGAAGCAATATTAAGTGCTGTTTCCATGGACATATCAAAAAGAACACGACCTTCAACATCACCTGCTAAACCAACCAATGCCGCAACACCCATTACAGGCATAGATGTTGACTTTAAATAAAGTTCACCACGGCGAACTTCTCCCCCAAGAACTTCAGCCAAAATATTATAGGCTGTTTCAACAAAAGGGTTGATGTACTCAACTCTCATATATATCTCCTTTCCTATAGCATACTCTTTTTACTGTTTTGAGTAAACAGTAACAGAATCAACCATTTTTTCAGACCAACGCATACTACTAGTCAGCAATTCATTATCACCAAGAATCAAAACACCGTTTCCTTTTAATTTTTCATCAAATTCATTAAGAATAGTTTCCTGTGATTTTTCATCAAAAAATGAAATAACATCACGACAAAAAATTAAATCAACATCCGGCATGGAATTTGTGTGCAAACAATCATGATATTCAAAAAGAATACTATCTTTAATTTCAGGTGAAAAAGTATATTCTCCTGAAACGGTTTTTGTCAAATATTCTTTATACCATGAATTTACATATTCAGGAGGAACTGTCAACAGAGGTGCATTTGAAACACAAAGCAAATCAATATCATGTGCATAAATACGAATTCGTGCATCAGGATATCGTTTTTTCATAAGACAAGCTAAAGAATAAGCTTCATATCCTTTTCCACAACCCGGATTCCAAACATTAATTTGTTTTGCTGAAGTTTCAGGCAATGCTTTATAAATAGTTTTTGCATATTTTTCTTGCCAAAACTTTTCTGAACAAACAGAATAAAAAGAATCCAAAAATGCATCTGCATCTTTCTCATCAACAAACTGTACATTATCAGAACCGCGTTCTTTTTTCCAACTCAAGAAACGCGACTGCACCCATTGTTCATTAATGGACGTTACTGTAAATTTTTTAAGTTGTTTTAAACTATCTAAAACAAAAGTATAATCAATGTCAGTGTCGTCATCTTTTGGAGCAACTTTTTTTGCCCCCGTTTTTGTTTTATGCTCAGTTAAATCAATACCAACCGTTTTACTTGCACCTCGTATATTTTCAGTTGTTTGTTCCTGATGAATTTTTGAACCAAAAATTCTATCTACATCAAGCAAGATATAAAGGCGATTATTACTCTCAACAACACCATAAATATATTTTATGTTAATATCACCGAATAACGGATGTGGTGGCTGAATAGTAGAAGAATGAATTGCAACAACTTTTTCAATTATGTCAACAACAATGCCGAATGTTTGATCTTCCACCGTAACAATAATAAGATTTTCCAAATCATCGCTTTTTTGCTCCGGAACTTCTATATTAAAAAACAAACGTAAATCAATTATAGGAATAATATCCCCACGCAAATTATATACTCCCAAAACGAACGGACTTGTATTTGGAACGTATGTAAAACGATTTGCTTTAGCAATTTCCTTCACTTTCATAATATCAATTGCATAATCTTTACCTGCAAGCGAAAAAGTTACCATCTTGAAGTCAGCAACGACAATATGTTCTTTTTTTTCTTCAGCAAGAGCTTCATTGATTGAAACATTCTTTTCAGTTACCTTTTCCATGCCTACCCCTTAAAATGCTGAATTGCGTTCTTCACGCGCATTTAATTCTTGACGAATACCTAATTCCAATAATTGACTTACATCGATAATAAGTGAAACCGAACCGTCTCCTAAAATTGACGCACCTGCTATTCCCGGCGAGTTCGTAAATTGATCGCGCAAAGGTTTAATAACAACATCTTCTTCACCAATAAGTGCATCAACCATAATACCGATTTTTTTGTCAGTGGTGCCCACAATTACAATAAAACTATATTCTGAATCAATTGTATCTTTAATACCAAAAAGTCTACTTAAACGCAAAACGGAAATAACTTCATTACGAACATTCAACACTTCATAATTGTCAATTGTGCTTATCTCTTCGGCTTTAACACGATGACTTTCAATAACGGAAGCAATAGGTATGGAATAAACTTCTTTTCCCACACGCACAAGCAACCCCTGAATAATTGCAAGGGTTAAAGGCAAACGAATACTAAACTTTGTTCCTTCATTGCGAGCCGATGTAACAACAACATTTCCATTAAGTTTTTCAATTTGTGTCTTTACAACATCCAGACCGACACCGCGACCTGAAACATTTGTAACTTTTTTTGCAGTTGAAAAACCGGGTTCAAAAATTAATTGATATGCATCTTGATCACTAATAACTTTACTTGGATGAATTAATCCCCTGTCAATTGCTTTTTGACGCACGGTATTAACATCTATGCCCTTTCCATCATCAATTATGTCAATAACAATAATATTTCCTTCATTACTTGCTTTTAAGGACAAAGTTCCTTCTTCGCTTTTTCCGTTTGCCAATCGAACACTTGGTATTTCAATTCCATGATCTATTGAATTGCGAACACAATGCATAATCGGATCAAGCAAATCTTCAATTACGGATTTATCTAATTCTGTATCTTCACCTTCAATTACAAGATTAATTTTTTTATCCAAATCTTTTGACAAATCACGAATGACACGCGGAAAACGCGAAAAAATCTGACTAATCGGAACCATTCGAATTTTCATAACACCTTCTTGTAATTCACCGGCAATGCGACCCAAGTTCTGTGTTGATGAACGAAATTTAGTTGCAACATTCTTAAATGAAGTGTCAAAATTATCAAAAATACCGTAAATATCTGCGTATTCTTCATTAATCTTTGCTTTTATATCTTTCAAAGAAGTACCGCTTTGCAACTCACCTAAAATATCAGGCATTTGCTCCAACAAATTACGTACTTTTTCTTTATATGCCGTCTCAGAATTTTGTAACTGAATTTGCAATTCGGCAAAGTGCAATGCAATTTGATTAAAGGCCGCTTTTGTAATTACGGTTTCACTAACTAGATTAAGCAAATAATCAATGCGTTTTGAATCAACACGAAGAACGCTGCCTGTTGTTGCTTGACCCGAAGGAGGTGCAACTTTTTTTTGTTTTTCCTGAGCAATTTTAGTATCTTCATTAATCTTATGTAAATCAGTTTCACTTTCGACTGTATCTTCAGCATATAAAACTTCCTTCGGTTTGGAAACAACTTCAGGTTCAACATCTTTTGCATTTGACTGCTGTGTTGTAGCAATAGCAACATTTGTTTCAACACTGTGTGCATCAACACGCAACACAACATCGTCTATTAAAGCAACATTTTCTATTTCTTCAGCATTCGATTTTGAAGCAACATAATATATAACCTGAGGTTGAAATTCATCTTCATAAAGAACATCAAAATCCGGCACGGTTTTAAGTACAGTACCGACTCTCTTCAAAGCGGCAAATACTTGGATTCCACCCACGGAATTCATAGGATTTTCTTCATCAAAATCTACTATGACTGTCCATAATTTTTCACCTACAGCACAAGATTCTTTTAACTCTAACATTTCATACTCAGAAATTTCAGGAAACTTTGCGGAACTTTGGGCAACGGATTTTTCTTTTTTTGCAACATTTTTTGTTAATGTAACAGGAGCATTTTTTGCTTTTACGCTTTTTTTATCTTGTTTTGCAGGAATAAAAGATTTAAGTTTATCCTTTAACGGTTCCACATCATCAGTGTAAACGGAACCGGCCATTCTTTCTTCAAGCATTAATTTTATAATATCAATTGCAGAAAGCAAAACATCTACAACAGGTTCTGTAACAGATACATTACCCGAACGCAATTCATCCAAAAGATCTTCAAGAACATGAGTAAATCCGGAAAGCTCTAACATTTCAACGGTAGCAGATCCACCTTTTAAGGTGTGTGCGGCACGAAAAATTTCATCAATAGCTTCGTGATTTGTCGGATCATTTTCAATTACGAGAATATTACTTTCAAGCTGTTCAACTTGTTGTTCGGCCTCACTGAAAAAATCTTTTAACAACTCTTCATTGTTTATATCAAGATAGTCGCTCATACTTTAATATTTTATACGGAAAAAAAGATAAGTCAAGGCAAAAAAACGATAATTTGCATTTTTTCAAAAAAATTTAAAATAATCGTTCCTTTATAAAATGTTTTTACAATTAACAATTAATGCATTTGCATTTGAGTTTTTTAAATAAATGTGTTATTCTAGTTATAGGAATTTAACATATTTGCCGATAATTTACACAAGGAATTTCAGGAGAAAATTTTAGTGAAACAGATCATAGACAAAAAAAATAAAATTTTTCTTTTCATTTTAATATTCATAATTTATACTCCACTTTTTTCTGTACCTTTTTTTAATGGTAGCGTCGGCGGAAGTTTAAATTTTTTTTCTGACAAAACTGATTTTAAACCGATAACCACAATGAATGCTTTTTTAGCAGGACAAGTTGATTTTTCAGATTCATTGGTTTTTCGTGTAGGTTTCAATTTTGACACAGAAAATATTTTTGGTGACAATTTTCTTAAACAAGCACCTGCCCTTTTTAATTTAGATGAAGTTTCATTTAATTATCATGGAAATATGGGTGCACTTTCCCATTATGTAACTGCATTTTTAGGTTCGCCGGAACCAATCGGATCGCCTTTATTTTTTCAACGTTATTTTGGAGTACCTGATTTTTCATCTAAATTCCTTTTCACACAAAAAGGCTCTTTTTCAAATGAAATCTATCCTATTTCAGGCATCGGTGCAAATTATATGTTAAAGGCAAAAAATCTTTCAGGCGGAATATATTTTTATTATAATAAAATTAGTGTAGATGAAAATGCTTTACAGCGACTTCCCAAACCAAACCTTGGTACTCCTATAGACGGCTCGGAAAGTGATCCGGGCATTCAACCATCGTCTGCAGATGCCGTTGCTGCAAACACAAGTTTAAATTTTGACTTACGATTTACAGCAAGTGGTACATCTTCCCATATTGATATTGGTGCAGGTTTTTCATTTCCTTTTGATAATGCAGATTCTTCCGGTGAAGATGTAATTTTAATTATTCGAAAAGCAAATTTTCATTGTGGCTTAAATGCCTTTATTGGTTCAACATTTATGACAAATTTAACATTCCAAGCAGGTATAACACATTTAGAAATTAATCCTGACGAAGATGAACAAGTTCTTGCCTTAGACGATATTTATTGTTTTATTGAACCGCGTTTTGTCACAAAAAATTTAAGCTTTGCTTTTGCAATGTTTAATATTCCATCTGAAGTTTCTAAACAACTCTATTATATTGAAAATCCTTTGGGTATAAATGTTTCAATTTATTCGAATAACTTTGCAATTAATAATAAAAAAGCCGAAATTGGCGGTCATATCACAATTTCATTACCAGAAACAAAACTTGATCTTGATTTTTCAGAAATTGAATTACAAATTTCTCCTTTTTTTACTCTTGAATTAGGTGATGGCCAATTCGATGCCGCCTTAAAAATGAATATATTAAATTTTACCTCATTTAAAAATGCTTTAATGAATATAGGTTTCTCTGTCGGTTATCAGGTGAAAATATGAAATTAAAATATTGCATCAGTGTTTTTTTTCTAATTTTTCTCTCTTTATGTGCATTTTCTCTTGAATTTCAGTTACAAGGCCATTATGATAATTATGAAAATAATAATCCGGAAAGAAATTATAATATAGGCCTATCTTTTCAATTTAAGGAACAAATAAAAAACAATGTTTTTGTAGATGCAAATTTAATATACAAAAATCAAAACAAATATCTTGCATATTGTGCAGGTCAATTCAAAATAAAACAATTTATTTTTTTGTCGGGTATAGCATTAGATATAAAAAATACTTTTTTTTCACCTGGTCTTTTACTCAAATTCGATTACAAAATAGTAAAATGGCTCAGTTTATCAACAGAACTACTTACAACCTTTTCAACAATAGATGTTTCAAAAGGTAGCGTTTTTGACGGTGTTGCGGGATTTATATTTCATTTAAAAAATGCCAATGTGAAACTTGCCTATGACTTCAGACGAGAAATGATAAATACATATTACATATCATATCACAAGGGCATTTTTGATTTAATTACATATGAAAGCGGTTTCCCTCTTAGAATCGGATTAAATGCACATTTTTATAGCATAATTGACAGTAGAAATCCAACTTCTAAAAATCTAATTTTAGAAGCAGGAGGGAAACTAGAGCTTGTAACACCACGCCACGGAAGTTATTTTATTACCGGCAATGCAAAAATTTTAGAACTTGCAAATTTACAAGGACCTATAACATTTGGAATTGGTGCCGGTACAAGATTTAATATAAATTAAGTTTTTCTACCAACCGTTTTGCAGCTTCTTCCACATTTTCTCTGTGTCCAAATGAACTAAAACGAATAAAACTTTTTCCGGCAGGACCAAAACCGGCACCTGGAGTTGTAACAACATGGCATTGATCAAGAATTTTATCAAACACTTCCCAACTTTTTAATCCCGGAAAACGTACCCAAAGATACGGTGCATTACCAGTAAAATAAACTTCAACACCTGCTTTTTTAAACTTATCATTTTTTAATGCATTTGCAATAATACGTGCGTTTTCCAAATAATAGTCAACCAGGCCTTTCATTTCTCTCAAACCATCATCATCTAAAGCCGCTAAACCACCTGCTTGAGCAATATTTGAAGCACCGTTAAACAAAGTTGTCATAACACGATTCCAATCTTTATTCACAGAAGTTCCATCTGCAAACTTTAATTCATTCGGTACAATTGACCAACCCAAACGCACACCCGTAAAACCTGCAGGTTTTGAAAAAGAATTTACCTCAATTGCAACTTCTCTACTTCCTGGAATTTCATAAATTGTTTTTGGTAATGATTCATCACGAATAAATGCACTATATGCAGCATCAAAAATTATGATACAACCGTTCAACTTTGCAAAATCTACTAACTTTGTCAATTCCTCTTTTGTTGAAGTGGCTCCCGTGGGATTATTTGGAGAACAAAAATAAATTAAGGAATTTTTCTTAATTTTTGATAAATCCGGGAAAAAATTATTTTCAGGCAAGCACGGTAAATAAAAAACACTTTTATATCCGTTTCCCTGTACATTTGCACTTCCTGTTGCACCAATAACTACACTACCATCGACATAAACAGGATATGCCGGATCTTGAACTGCAATTTTTACTTTATTTCCAAAAAGTGTTTGAATACGTGCAATATCACATTTTGCACCATCAGAAATAAAAACTTCATCTGCTGTTGCATAACCTTTATAATAAACTTCGGCAATTTTTTCTCTCAAAGCTGTATTACCCTGTTCATCTCCATAACCGGAATATCCTTCTACAGTACCCAAAGATAAAACATAATCGGACATTGCTTTAGAAATGTGTGTTGTTAGGGGCTCTGTTGTATTCCCAATACCTAAACTAATTATTTTAGCATTCGGATTTTTAGCCGAATATTCACGACGACGCTTAGCAATTTCCGGAAAAAGATATCCGGCTGTTAGTTTTTCAAAATTTTTATTTCTTTTAATCATAACTTCCTCTTAAAAAAATCATAGCAAATTTGGTGCTTTTATTCAATAACTAAAAATATCTCAAATTATTCCATTTCTAAATAAAAGAAAAAACATAGAAATGATAATCGATTGAAAAGAATGATAATTTTTGTTATAATAAGTGAGTTTTTATATTATTTTTTTTTGGAGTTATTATGGCTAAGTATCCTTTTGCAAAAATTGAATTAAAATGGCAAACATTTTGGGATAAAAACAAAACATTTAAAGTTATTGAAGACACATCGTTTCCAAAAGAAAAACGTAAATATATTTTAGATATGTTTCCTTATCCTTCCGCAGCCGGCCTACACGTTGGTCACCCGGAAGGTTACACGGCAACTGACATTTATTGTCGTTATTTACGCATGAACGGATTTAATGTTCTGCATCCAATGGGTTATGATGCCTTTGGTTTACCTGCAGAAAATTATGCTATTAAAACAGGAACACATCCCGCCACAACAACAAATGCTAATATTGAACATTTTACTAAACAAATAAAATCTTTTGGTTTTTCTTATGATTGGGACAGATGTGTTTCTACATGCGATGAAAATTATTATCGTTGGACTCAATGGATATTTCTACAACTATTCAAACGTGGCTTAGCATATGAGGCAGAAACACCCATTAATTGGTGCCCAAGTTGTTTAACAGGTTTAGCAAATGAAGAAGTAAAAGACGGACATTGTGAGCGTTGTGGTGAATCAGTAACACGCAAAACAATTCGTCAATGGATTTTAAAAATTACTGAATATGCAGATCGCCTTGCTGAAGATTTGGATAGTTTGGATTGGCCTGAGAGTGTAAAACTTATGCAACGAAACTGGATTGGCAAAAGCGAAGGAGCTGAGGTTATATTTCATATTGCTAATAAGGAAGGAAAAGCAACGGAAGATTTTTTGACAGTTTACACCACTCGATGCGATACTTTATTCGGTGCAACATACATGGTTATCTCCCCTGAGCATAATCTTGTAAGTAAACTTACAACCGCTGAACAAAAAAATGCTGTTAACTCATATATTGAAGCGGCTAGCAAAAAAAGTGATTTGGAAAGAACTGATTTAGCTAAAGACAAGACAGGTGTTTTTTCCGGCAGTTATGCAATTAATCCCGTAAATGGTAAAAATATTCCAATTTGGATTGCCGATTATGTATTAATTTCTTATGGAACAGGTGCTATCATGGCTGTTCCTGCACACGATGAACGTGACTGGGAATTTGCAAAAAAATTTGATTTGCCCATAGTTGAGGTTTTAAAAAGCAACATTGATATTCAACAACAAGCATGGACAGAAGACGGCATTCATATTAACTCAAATTTTTTAGATGGCTTAAATAAAGAAGATGCAATTGAAACTATGCTTAAATGGCTCGAACAAAACGATTACGGTAAAAAAGCAATCAACTATAAACTACGTGACTGGATTTTTAGTCGCCAACGTTATTGGGGAGAACCAATTCCTCTAGTGCATTGTGAAAAATGCGGTTGCGTTCCTGTTCCTGAAAATGAATTACCACTAAAATTACCTAACGTAAAAACATATCAGCCTACAGGAACGGGAGAAAGCCCGCTTGCAGGAATAAAAGATTGGGTAAACTGCTCTTGTCCTACTTGTGGAGGAAATGCTAAACGTGAAACTAACACAATGCCACAATGGGCAGGTTCGTGTTGGTATTATTTACGATATCTCGATCCAAATAATGATAAAGTTTTTGCATCAAAAGAATCAATTGATTATTGGATGCCTGTGGACTTATATGTTGGCGGTGCTGAACACGCTGTATTACACTTATTATATTCAAGATTTTGGCACAAAGTATTATATGATTTAGGTTTAGTTAACACGAAAGAACCTTTTCAACGTTTAATTAATCAAGGCATGATAACTTCTTTTGCTTTTCAACGCAAAAACAAACAACTTGTTTCTACAGATACTGTACGCGAAGTAAGTCCTGGTGTTTATGAAGAAATAGGCACCGGTGAAAAACTTGAACGTGTTGTAGCTAAAATGTCCAAGTCATTGAAAAATGTAATTAATCCTGACGATATGATTCGTGAATACGGAGCAGACTCAGTTCGAATATATGAAATGTTCATGGGGCCTCTTGAAGTTTCTAAACCATGGAATACACAAGGCTTAATTGGAATTAACAGATTTTTAGAAAAAGTTTGGTCTATTTCCGATAAACCTATAATTGATGTTGATATGAACGGAAAAATTTCTAATGAGCTAACGGAAATTCGAAAAAGTCTTCATAAAACAATAAAAAAAGTTTCTGAAGACACTTCATCGTTAAATTTTAACACCGCAATTTCACAAATGATGATTTTTATAAATGATGTTGCAAAACTCAAAGAAGTTCCTAAGTCTCTTTGGAGTGATTTTGTAAAATTGCTTTCTGTTTATGCTCCTCACATTGGAGAAGAATTGTGGGAAAAACTGGGTAACAACAAAACCATTGCCTATGAAACATGGCCATCATATAATGAAGACTTTTGTAAAGACGACAGTGTAACAATTATTGTTCAAGTTAATGGAAAAATTAGAGATAAATTTGAAACTACCATAAATACAGACAAAAGTGAACTTGAAAAAACAGCATTAAAAACAGAAGGAGCAACGCGTTATCTAGAAGGCAAAGAACCGAAAAAAATTATTGTAGTCCCAAATAAATTAGTAAATATTGTCATATAATAAATGTAAGAAAAGCCGTTGTTTTTTTAGCAATGGCTTTTCTTTTAATTCTCAATAACTTCTCCATGCATATATAAATTCAAGCATATATTGTTGCACATCGTTAAACCATTTTTGCTGAAACTCTACGGCTTTTTTTCCAATATATCTATAATGCCAAGACTCCCAACGATAACCTGTTACACTTTCATAACCTTGAGGAAATGACAAAGAAAAGCCGTAGTTTGGTGCATTAGCAGCAAGCCACTTACCGGTGGCCGTTTCAGCAAAATCATCTGTGATAGAACCGAAATCTACAGCTGAACCCAATTGATGCTGACTTGTTCCCGGTTTTGCACTTTCTCTGTCAGCGGCAACTTGTCCCAATTGACGCACATTCCTTTCATATACTTTCTTCTGATATTCATATGAACGATAACATGAACTAACCAAAATTTTTTTCCCCTGTTTTTGTGCGTCAATAGCCATTGTTTTTAATGCCTCTTCAACAGGTTTTCTTAAAGACATATCATTTCTGTTTAATAAATAATATGGATTCTTTTGTAAAGGAACTAAATCTAAGGGTACATAATTTGGAGACAGAAAATGCTTTTTATCTGCCAATATAAGAAGATTTTCAGTATCATTTGATAATACATTAAACAAATCGTGCAAAAATTCATTTTTATTTTGTAAAATATTTTTTGATATAGTCGCACATTCATTAAGAGAATCTGTAAAAACATCAGAATAATTTTTTAAAATACTTTTAAGTTTTATTTCTTCCGTGCTTTCACACGAACATAATGCCATACACACAATCATAATTAATAAAAGAGAAAAAATATTTTTGTTATTAAACATATTACAAAACTTCCGTAACAGATTGAATTACATTAAAAGTATCCAAAAAACCGGTTGATTCAATGGCACGTCTTGCATCTAAAGAAGGACGCATTAAATAAAGTTTATTCCCAATTTCTTCGCCATCATTGTGTGCAGCCATAATAACACTTAATCCTGAAGAATCAATTTTTTGTACTTCAGACAAATCTAAAACAAGGTTAGATTTGTTAATCATATCATAAACTTTTCCTTGCATTTCCGTAAACGTATTTGATGTAATTACGCCATTTACTTCAAGCAATACATAGTTTGCACCTCTTTTTTCTTGTAAAGCAATATAATCCACAAAAACCTCCCGTTATTTTGAACGACATTTGATTGCTACAATTGTAACATCATCTTCTTGTTCCTTAGATGTAAAATCTAATAAATCGTTATATAAAAAATTTGTCATCTTTTCTGCCGGATAATTTAAGTTTTCCAAAATAGTTGTTTGAACTCGTGCTTTACCGAAAGGCTCTCCACGCATAGAAACTGAATCTATTAAACCATCTGAACAAGCAAGTAACATATCTCCGGGATTTAATTTAATTTTTTTAACACGAATTAGTTTTTCAATGGATTTTACAAAACCTAAAACGCGACCTTCACCTTGAATTTCAATTACATTATTATATTGTTGATTATACATAAAAAATGCAGGAATTCCACAGTTAATATAATAAACCGTATTATCCGTAAAATCCATCAAAGCAAACATTCCGGCAAAAAATGTTCCTTTAGGTAAATTAAATCGTATAAACTCATTTACCTTTTGAACCAAAACCTTGAAATCACGAGTTTCAGCCAAAAAAGTACGTACAATAGATTTAATAATTACCATGGACATACTTGCGTTAATACCCTTACCACTTAAATCACCAAAAACCATAATATATCGTTCATCTGATAAACGAATAAAATCAACAAATTCACCACCAAGATTACGAGCAGATTTTGAAATATAACCAATATCAATTTTAGGATTTTCTATTTGGTCAATATTTTCTTGAATAGAACGAATAATTTGACCGGAAAATTTAAGTTCACGGTTTACAGTGCCGACAACACTTTCTTTTACAATATTTTTTAAATAATATCCACAAACAAAGAAATATGAATAAAAGTTTTGGAAAACAGTATAGTCATAATCGGTAAAAGCATTTCCAAGTTTTTTAGGACCAAGTAAAATAACACCAAAAACTTTGCGACCTTCTTTTAAGACAATCATAGCTTCAGCAAAATTATCATCTAAAACTTTTGCCAATTCTTTTTTTATTGGAGCTAAAGCATGATGTGTATTTAAATGGTTTTTAAAAATAACCGGATGATTATTATTCAAAATAACATCGAACAAGTTCGGATCCGAATGAATTTTTGTATTTCTATTTATAGTTGAATATACAGTTGTTAATTCATTTTCATCAAATTCAATTAAAACTTCAACGGAAGAAATATCCAAATGACTTTGTAAAATTTTTGCAAGTTTTTCACTAATTTGAACAGGAGTCCCATCATAATCAAGTTTTGCCAAATCTTTCTCAAATTCAATTGCATAATCACTTTGATGAAACTTAATTTTATTTGTTAAAAAACGAATTACATAATAAGATACAAACATTACAACAAAAACAGAGAGTGCAAATAAAACTATAAACATAGAAAAATTTTCTTTGCGCAAAGGAAAGATATACATTAAAACAATCCCCATAACAATTGCAGGTATCACATATGTATAAAAATTACGTAAAGCAATTGAAAATAAGGATTTAAAATCATAAAGCAAAGAAATTTTTAATGCTCCATAAATCTGTATAATAAAAACAGTAAATATATAAGGAATAATTGTATTAAACATTGGAGAAATATATTCAGTTGCTACATCTGTAAGTTTATAAAGTAAAATTACACTTAAATATGAAAGAGTTATAGCAAAAATTTGTTGAGTATGAATTTTATTTTTTAGGGCATCTGCACGCATAAACAAAGTAAGTAAACTAAATGCAGGCAAAATCCAAATAAAAATAAGCTTAAAAATGTATAACCATGTAAAGTCGTCTATACCTATTTCATTACTTTCAATATATAGTCCCACATCATTTGCTAAGCCAACAGTTTCAAATTGTGTAAGTAAAATATATGCTGAAAATAACACAAGTACAACACCAACAAAAATATGATAAAATTTTAATTTTCGATTCGGATACAAAAAACAAAATAAAGCAAACCGAATTGAAAATAACGAAACAAAGAACATCGTTATAATGCCGAAAAAATGAGTCAATGTATCATTTACAAATAAACCCAATATAATTGTTAATGCATATAAAAAACTAACTACAGTAGCCATAGCAATCATTGAAATGTATTGTTTACTATGACTTTCTTTCATTCTGCTATCAACATAAATAAATAATAAAAATAAAGCTATCCCGTTTATTATGTTCAATATACTAAAAGCCATAAATTACCTCTCAACTTTTGCTACAAGCATTGTAACGTCGTCGGTAAGACGCTTGTTGCCATTATATTCAAAAACCAAATTTGCAATGTCATTAACAAAATGTTGTGCGGATTTTGATGCACTATTTTGAATTGTTTCCAAGTATAAATCCGTATTTCCAAGTTCAACACCATTATCATCCATCGTTTCCGAAACACCGTCAGAAGCCATTAAAATCAAATCACCACGGAAAAGCTTTTGTTCTGCAACTTCAAAGTCATCCAAATCAATAATCCCAATGAGACTACAATTTGAAGATAACGGTTTGATTTTGTAACCGGCAGGAGTTTGGGTAACAATAATAGGATCAGACATGGATGCATTTATATAGCGTATGGTCATTTTTTGTGTGTCAACAATTCCAATAAACAAAACAGTATATTTGTCTTGCAAATGCATACCTTTAATGGCACGGTCAATTGCACGAACAATGCCAGCTAAATCTTCTTTATTTTGCATAATTTTTACCGTATTCATTACCAAACCCATAACCAAAGCGGCGGCTAATCCTTTTCCGGATACGTCACCGAGCATCAAAAGAGTTTTATGTTCATCTATCGGTAAAACTGCATAATAGTCACCCGAAACATTAACTAGCGGACGAAAATACGCCGCCAAATCCAACTTCGAAACTACAGGCATTTCTTTAGGTAAAAAAGAACGTTGTGTTTCAGCCAAAAGTGACCATTCTTTAGAAAGTTCTTCAATTTCACTCAAAGAAGCAATAATTTTTGTTCTTTCTTCAAAACGAGCATATTCATCAATAAGTTTTTGATAAATAATCGGATCAAATAAACGTGCATATCGACAAAATACATAAAGATGTTTTTTATTATTTGCCAAAAAAAACCCACGGGCATCTTTCATATTTGAAACAATTCCCATTTCTCTATCAATAAAATAAATTCCATTCGGCCAATGTTTTGAATAATTCATTTCAAGTTTTTCTATATTTGCTTCAGAACAGGCCATACGACTTGGACTATTATAGATTACATAATCATTGGTACGGTCTACATAAAGAACAGAACAATCACCCTCATATTCAACAACATCTTGAATTACTTCAATAAAGTCATCTACTGTATAGCTGAATCGAAGTTTATCAATGAAGTGAGTTAACATTCCTGTTTCTCTTGTATTCAAAATACGTTTTTCTAACATAGAAACAGAAAAAAAAACAACACGTTGTAACAAGTAAAAAAGTGCAAAAAAAACTACTGCTCCAAAAATTAACGGCACAAAAGGGCTATCAGATTTAATTTTTTCTGTAGGCAGGAAAACTAAAACGAGTATAAAAAAAACAATACCTGTTATTATGTTAGCACTAAGCGTAACCAAACGTCGTTGAGCCTTAAACATGGAAACCCCTAAAATATTTTTTTAAAAGCAAAAAATGCTTCTCTATATTATACCACATTATCGGCAAAAAAAGTGAAAAAAAATACTATTAATTGCTTAATTCGGAAAGAGGTACCATCTTTGGACTGTCGTTTTCGCCTTGAATCTTAGAAACTTCTTCAAAAAGAGCTTTGGCTTTAAGTGACAGGCGTTCAGGGATTTTAATTATTATTTTTATATATAAATCCCCTTTTCGCGACGAATTAGTAAAAGGAACTCCTTCTTCTTTTACGCGCAAAAGTTTTCCGTATTGAGTACCTGCCGGAACTTTAATTTTTATTTTTCTGCCATCCAAAAGAGTAATTTGAATATCCGCTCCTAAGGTTGCTTGTGTAACGGAAATTGGAATTGCACAATATAAATCATTACCGTTACGTTCAAAAAATTTATGTGGTGTAACATGCAAAAAGACAATCAAATCACCTGACGGCCCTCCATTTGTGCCGGCATCTCCCTGCCCTGGAATTGTGATGCGTTTTCCGTCATGCACTCCGGCAGGAATTGTAATTTTCATTGTGCGTTTTTTTGATTCGACTCCGGAACCGGAACACGAACGACATGGATTTTCGATTATGCTACCAGTACCGTTACAAGTAGGGCAACTTTGTGCAACACTGAAAAAGCCGGCACTTCTACGAACTTGACCGGCTCCTTGACACGTATTGCAAGTTTTGCGTTTTGCACCATCTGTTCCACCGGTACCACCACATGTTTCACACTTTTCATTATGTTGAAAAGTTATTTCAGCCTTTGTGCCATAAACTGCATCTGCAAACGGAATTTCCAAATCATAACGCAAACTTGCACCTTGGTTTGCCGAATTAGCCGAACGTGAACGATTCGAACCAAAACCGCCACCAAAAAAATTTCCAAAGACACTACCAAAATCTCCAAAAATATCTTCAAAATCGCGGAAAACGTTAGAATAATCAGTAGTACCGCCCATACCTTCAAGGCCGGCAAACCCATATTGATCATAAAGTTGTCTTTTATTATCATCAGACAAAACTTCATATGCCTCGGTAGCTTCCTTAAATTTTTCTTCAGCTTCTTTATCGCCAGGGTTTTTATCAGGATGATATTTAATTGCAAGTTTACGATAACCTTTTTTTATGTCATCTTTTGTTGCACCTTTTTGCACACCCAGTACTTCGTAATAATCTCTTTTAGTCATTCTCGTTTATAACCTTAATTAATATAAAATAAATATATCAAATTTCAAATAAATAGTAAATAATAGTAAAAAAACGTAAAAATTCTTAATATAATTTAACTTCTATAAAAGTAAACAAAAGAAAAGAGGAACTACATATGTAATTCCTCTCTTTTCAAATAACAATAAAAACTACTTATTTTTTATCATCATCATCAACAAATTCATAGTCAACATCGTCCGCTTTACCGCTTGTAGGACCGCTATTACCGGCGTTTGCATTTTCACCTGTATCAGCACTTCCCATATCAGGTCCTGCTTGTCCGGTAGCAGCTTGTTGTTTATAAACTTCTTCAGCTATTTTATAAGATGCTTGTTTCAATGCTTCAGTTTTTGCTTTAATTTCTTCAACATTATCATTTTGTAAAGCTTGTTTTAATTCTGCAGATGCTTTTTCAATCGAATCTTTGTCAGCAGGACTAACTTTATCGCCCAAATCTTTCAAAGATTTTTCCGTTGCATAAAGCAAACTGTCACCTTCATTACGAACCTCAACCGCTTCTCTTTGCTTTTTATCGGCTTCAGCATTTGCTTCTGCTTCTTTTACCATGCGATCAATATCATTATCACTTAAGCCGCTTGATGACTCAATACGAACACTTTGTTCTTTTCCGGTTCCCAAATCCTTTGCAGAAACATGAACAATACCATTTGCGTCAATGTCAAAAGTAACTTCAATTTGCGGAACGCCACGAGGAGCTGCAGGAATGCCGATTAAGTCAAAACGTCCCAATGTACGGTTATGTGATGCCATTTCGCGTTCCCCTTGAAGAACGTGAATAGATACTGCCGTTTGTCCATCTTCTGCTGTTGAGAAAATTTGACTCTTACGTGTAGGAATGGTTGTATTACGTGGAATAAGTTTTGTGAAAACTCCACCCATCGTTTCAATTCCTAAAGAAAGAGGTGTAACATCAAGCAAAAGGACGTCTTTAACATCGCCACCTAAAATACCGCCTTGTATAGCGGCACCTACTGCAACTGCTTCATCAGGATTTACACCTTTTGAGCCTTCTTTGCCAAACACTTCTTTAATAACTTGCATAACTTTAGGCATACGTGTTGAACCGCCAACCAAAAGAACTTCATCAATTTGATCTGCTGAAACACCGGCATCTTTCAATGCTTTATAGCAAGGTTCTTTTGAACGTTCAAGTAAATCTTCCGTCATTTGTTCAAATTTTGCACGACTTAAAGATTTTTGTAAGTGTTTAGGCCCTGTAGCATCAGCAGTAATAAACGGAAGATTAATTTCCGTATTAATAACGTTTGAAAGCTCAATCTTTGCTTTTTCTGCAGCTTCACGAAGACGTTGCAATGCCATACGATCCTGTGACAAATCAATGCCCGTATCGGATTTAAATTCATCCACAAGCCAGTTTATAATTTTACGATCAAAATCATCTCCACCAAGATGTGTATCACCGTTTGTTGATTTTACTTCAAAAACACCGTCTCCAAGCTCAAGAATTGAAATATCAAACGTTCCACCACCAAGGTCATAAACAGCTATAAGTTTTTCTTTTTTCTGATCCTTGTTAAAACCGTAAGCCAATGATGCAGCTGTTGGTTCATTAATAATTCTTTTTACATCCAAACCGGCAATCTTACCTGCATCTTTTGTTGCTTGACGTTGTGCATCATTAAAATATGCAGGAACAGTAATTACAGCTTCAGTAACTTCTTCACCAAGATAATCTTCTGCTGTTTTTTTCATTTTTTGCAAAATAAATGCAGAAATTTCTTGAGGTGAATATGGTTTACCATTAATATCAATACGAACATCATTTCCATTATCAATTACATGATATGGCATTAACTTTGCTTCACCGGAAAGTTCGCTATAACGATGACCTATAAAACGCTTAATTGAATAAACTGTGTTCTCCGGATTTGTAATCATTTGGTTTTTTGCAGGTTGCCCGACAATACGTTCTCCTTTTGCAGTAAATCCGACAATAGATGGAGTTGTTCTTCCTCCTTCAGAGTTTTGAATAACTACGGCCTCTCCACCTTCCATAACCGAAACACATGAGTTTGTTGTTCCTAAATCAATACCAATAATTTTTCCCATTTTATATTCTCCTTACTAGGTAACATACTAATGCCTCAAAAAGCATAGTATTTATAATATCCTTAAAAAAATTTATTTATATGTATCCATCTTTATTTTAAAAACGATACAAATTCTAATTTTCAACGCTTCCGTCCGGCATATGAACCATTACTTTTGCAGGACGAATTACTCTCTCTTTTAACATATACCCTTTTAAATATACTTCAGCACACACCGGCTCGGCAACCGGCATTTGTAAACTCCCTATCGCTTCATGTTTGTCATGATCAAAAGGATCTCCAACTACACCATAACATGTTAAATTATATTTTGCCTCCAACATACTTGAAAGTTGTTTATTTATCATTTGCACACCGTCAACAAAACCAATAACTTCAGCATTTTCAACTGCAGGCTTTGCAACCAAAGCTCTGTCAAAGTCATCCAAAATTGAAATCAAGTCCGTTAATAGATTTGTATTCGCATAATCAAACGCTTCCTGTTTCTCACGAATCATTCTTTTTCGATAATTGTCAAAATCAGCAACTTTACGCAAATATGAATCTTTTAATTCGGTATTTTCTTTTTGAAGTTCGCTAAACCTTTCTTCCAAAGTTTTCTCTTCTTCTAAATTATCTTCTTTTTGTTCTAAAATAACCTCATCGTTTTGCACTTCAGTTGCTTCTGTTTGTTCTGTTGTAAAATTTTCGTCCTGATTTAACTCTTCATTTTTTTCTTTTTCACTCATGAATAAAAAACCTCAACTTCTTATTTATATATTTATTCTATATTATAAAGATACAAAAAAACGATAAAGGGGTCAAGAAAATTTAAAAAAAGTCTTAAAAAAAATGTTATAAAAGTTTCTATTCTTAAAAAGTTGAAAAAAATATCGATAAAAAAAAAGTTGATTTTTTTAGTTGACAATTTTATAAAATGATAGTTATAATATAAATGTATTTTCTGTGTATGCAGAAAAAATTTCAGGAGGTTTTTATATGAAAAAAACTTTATTAGTTGTTTGTATTGCTTTGTTGGCAGTACTTTTTGTTGCTTGTGGTTCAGAACCGGCACCTGCTCCTGCTCCAGCACCGGCTCCTGCAGCACCTGTAAAAGCAGAAACTACACCTGTAAAAACAGTAGCTTTCAGTGGTAAAGAACTTAAAATCGAACTTGAAGATATGTCTTTAACAAACTGTGAAATTTTTGCAGATCCTACAGCATCAGGCGGAAAAGCAGTAAAAATACTCGCTGATGACTCAACAGCAATAATTAATGTTACACTTCCAAAAGGTGAATACACAGGTCTAGTAAATGAAAATGCTCCGGACGGTGCACACGATGCTTTCTACGTATTCCTTGATGACAAAGCATATCGCTGTTACCCAAGTGATCCTCCAATTGGTGGTTGGGAATTGACAGAACGCACACCTATGGCAATTACAGTTGAAGCTGACAAAACTTTCCAATTGAAAGTTACTCCTCACTCACCTGCACGCAAAGGTGAAACAGGTATGGCTCTTGACTATATCATCATTACAAAAGACTAATTTTAGTTAATTTAGAGTACTAAAAAAAAGCCGACCTCTCGTATAGATGTCGGTTTTTTTTAGTATTTTACTAAACAATTTCCCAAGACGGCTCTAAATCTCCGGGAAAAACTCGCACTGTTGTATATTCCATGCAAGCATTTTCATAAAAATCCGCAATGTCATAAATCTGTGCAGAAAGTACATCTTCAGGATGGTAAGAAAGTTCTACAATTGTTTCAATTAGTTCATGGGCAGCTCTAGAAAACGCACCTTGAATTTTAACAAAATCGGAAATGACAGGAAAATAATGAACAATATTTTTTTCTTCATACTTAAGTTTTAAAAAAAGTAATTGCATTTTTTCTATATCAATATGATTTGCCGTCTGAGGAGAAAACATACTTGATTCATCACAATTATTACAAAGTTGCCATTCTGCAAAATCACTAAAAAAATGTGCCGGTCTAATTTTTAATGAATGACAAGCAGACAAAAACCACGGTACAGCTCTGCCACTCGTATAAAAAGTTGCCACCGAAAAGCATATTGTCTTGATTTTTTTAATATCAACTGAAGATAGTGTTGCAGTGGGAATAATACTATCAGTATAGAATTCCAGGTGATTTGGATATAAATTAATTGAAAAATCAAGCAAATTTTTAAAGACTTTGAATGATGGTATTTTTTCAGGAAAAATAAAACCATAAACAATGCCAAAATCATTTAAAAGTCCAATTTTTTTGTTCAAATTTTTACGTACAAAAGCATCTGTGGTGACATTCTCCGGTAAATCAATTGTTATAGATGAATAAATTTCACACAAAGCCTTAACTACAGATGTGTCAATGTTGTCAATTTGCACAAAAAAACTAAAATGCACATTTGGGCAAAGTGAACGTACTTTTCCTAAAAAACGCAAAAAAACCGCTCTATCCGAAGTAATCGCCTTATCATTTACCGTTACTTCCGTTATACCTTTTTTTTCAAGATTTTCAAGAGAATTTTCTAACTGTTTGCCTGAAAAACTATACTCTTTCATAAATTTAATTTTGAGTATATATTTTTTAAATACTTCATTGGTTAACTATAGAAGAGGAATGCCAGCATTTTTACACGTTTCAATCATATCATCCGGCCAAATACTAACCTGAGTTTCACCTATATGAGCTTTTCGCAAAAAATACATACAAAGACGAGACTGACCAATGCCTCCACCGCAAGAAAGTGGTAGTTCACCCATCAAGAGTTTTTTATGAAAAAACAATTCTGCCCTTTCCATACAGTTTCGCTCTTCCAACTGACGTCGTAAACTTTCAGGAGAAACACGCACACCCATGCTAGAAAGTTCCAAAGCATTTCCTAAAACCCCGTTCCAAACAATCAAATCGCCATTCAAACCGCGATATCCGCCAGGAGTTTCAGTAATCCAATCATCATAATCCGGAGCACGACCATCGTGAACTTTGCCATCCTTCATTTTTCCGCCAATTCCAATGATAAATACTGCACCATATTTTTCGGCAACCATGTTTTCACGTTCTTTCCCTGACAAACCGGGATACTCTTGTGCCAAATCTTCAGCATATACAAATGTAATATGTTCAGGTAAATTAGGTATTAATGCGGGATATCTATCATATAAGAAAAATTCGGTACGTTTCATACATCGATATATTTTTTTTACAACATTTTTTAAAAATTCTACATTACGATCTTCTTCATCGATAACAAATTCCCAATCCCATTGATCAACATAAATTGAATGAATATTATCTAATTCTTCATCGGCACGAATTGCATTCATATCAGTATAAATACCAAAACCGCTTTTTAATTGCAAATCCGCTAATTTGAGACGCTTCCATTTTGCCAAAGAATGAACAATTTCAACTTGAGTTTCATTCATATCCTTTATGGGGAAAATTACAGGTCTTTCAACTCCATTTAAATCATCATTTAAACCAATTCCATGTTTTACAAAAAGAGGTGCTGTTACTCGAGTCAAATTCAATTCTGTAGATAAGGCAAGTTGAAAAAAATCTTTTATAGCAATAATCGCATATTCTGTTTCCTTTACGGATAAAACACTTTTATATCCGGCAGGAAGTATTAAATGTGACATAGTTTTCTCCAAATAAAAATACATATAAATAAATTTTAAAATTTTTCAACATAATTTTACAATATATTTTGATAATATCATTTTTAATATGTTTACGCAATAATCGTTCAATTTTTTATGTATATATGTTATAATTATGTAATGAAATTAAAGCTATTTTTTATTCTTTTTTTTATTACAATTTTAGGAATAATTTTTTCTCAAAATAAAACTACAGAAAATGATGTTTTTGATAACCTTTTTATTGATAATCATTTTAAAGTTGATGAAAAATTTTATATACCTATTTGTGAATGCAATATTAACGGAGAAAATGCAGAACGCAAATTAAACGACCATGAAATTGAACATTATACGGGTTTTTCTCTCTGTTATCGTGAAAAATATGAACAGGCAGAATGGGTTGCATATAAATTGACCCGTGATGATTTAGTAAAAAAAGTTAATCGTTCTAGAAAATTCATACAAGATTATAATATTTCAACCGATTCTGCCACAACTGATGACTATCGGGATTCCGGTTATGATCGTGGCCATTTAGTACCGGCAGGAGACATGGTACGAAGTTTTGTTACTATGAAGGATTCTTTTCGCATGAGTAATGTTTCGCCACAGCATCCAAAACTTAATCAAGGTCTTTGGGTAAAAGCAGAAGAACATGTGCGAAACTGGGCTCATTGGTATGGGACAGTCTACGTTATTACAGGTCCTATCTTGGAAAAAGAACCGGATGAATATGAAAGAATCGGTTATAATAAAGTTGTTGTTCCTGAATACTTTTATAAAATAATGTTGGCCCCAAAATTAAAAAACGGTAAACAAATAGGTTGGAATAGCTTTGCAATAATCATGGAAAATCGAAATCTAGGCGGTAAATTAAAAGATTATGAAGTTTCAATTGATGAAATTGAAATGCGAACGGGATTGGATTTTTTTAGTTTACTTGATGATAAAACAGAAAATGAAATAGAAAGCTATATTTCTCAAAAAAAATAATCTGAACATTTTGAAACACTGTTTCATTTTTTTTTAGTTTATGTTATAGTTTAAATGTGATATTTTCACACTAAATGTTTATATTTGCAAAATAACACCACAAATGCGTATGTGGTAAAAATGACAAGGAGAATCTTATGACAGATTTGGAAATTCAAATGCGTAACATTGGAGTAATTCCGGTTGTTAAAATCGATGACGCTGCAAAAGCTGTTCCTTTGGCAAAAGCACTCATTGCCGGTGGAATTAACTGTGCAGAAGTTACATTTAGAACAGAAGCAGCGGCAGACGCTATTGCAGCAATAGCAAAAGCCTGTCCCGATATGTTAGTTGGTGCCGGCACTGTTATTAATGTTGAACTTGCAAAAAAAGCTATTGCAGCAGGTTCAAAATTTATCGTTTCTCCAGGCTTTAATCCTGAAGTAGTAGACTATTGTATTTCACAAAATGTAACAATTATACCGGGTATTTCAAGTCCGTCACAAATAGAAGCCGCATTAGAAAAAGGCTTAACAACTCTCAAATTTTTTCCTGCAGAACAAGCCGGTGGCGTTCCTATGTTAAATGCACTTGGAGGACCTTTCCCTCAAGTTACATTTATGCCAACCGGAGGAATTAATGCAAATAACGTTGGCGAATATGCAAAACTCAAAAACGTATTAGCATGTGGCGGAAGCTGGATGGTTAAAGCTGACATGATTGATGCAGAAAACTGGGACGGTATCACTCAATTATGTAAAGAAGCTATGAAAGCAATTCATGGTTTCACATTTGCACACATGGGTATTAACAGTGAAAACGAAGAAAAAGCCATGGATGCTGCTAAGCTTTTTGAACTTTTCGGTTTTAATATGAAAGTTGGAAATAGCTCAATTTTTAGTAATACAGAAATTGAAATTATGAAAAAACCATATCGTGGAACAAACGGTCACATAGGAATTAAAACATATAACGTTGACCGAGCACTTGCTTACCTAAAACAATTTGGTTTTAATCCGGTAATGGAAACTGCAGCATATATTGGTACTCCTGAAAAATCAGGTCTTAAAGTTGTATACTTAGACAAGGAAATTGGTGGCTTTGCTATTCATCTTGTAAAAGCATAATTATAAAAAAAAGGGTTCATCGTAATGATGTTCCCTTTTTTTTAGATTAATTTGTTTATAATTCTTTTAATGCTTTTTCAATATGACTTAACTCAATAACATTTTGATTTTCTTGGCTAGCATACATTGCAGCTCTGTTTAAAACACTTTCAATATGAGCACATGAAAATCCGCTAAACTTATCTGCTAATTTTTCAACATTAATATTTTCATGTAAAGATTTATTTGTGCCATATTTTATTATCAATTCAATGCGAGCGTTTTTATCAGGATACGGTACAGTATATTTTACATCAAATCTTCCCGGCCTTATCAATGCTTCATCAAGTGCTGTACGACTATTTGTTGCGGCTAAAATCAAAACACCGTCATTAACCGTAAAACCGTCCAACTCATTTAATAAAGCAGTTACAATACGAGTATTCTCCGTTTCGATGGCAGAACCTGAGTAATTTCGTTTTGTGCCGATTCCGTCAAACTCATCAATAAAAACTATGCATGGAGCATTTTTGCGTGCTTTTCTAAAAAGCATTTTTACTTTAGCCGGCCCAATTGACATAAACATACTTTGAAAATCAGTTGCTTTTGCAGCAATAAAATTAACTGCGGATTCACCTGCTAAAGCACGTGCGAACAATGTTTTTCCATTACCGGGTGCACCTTCAAGTAAAATACCCTTTGGCATTCTAATACCTTGCTTTTTAAAATTATTCGAATTTTTCATCATTTGTGCTATTTGTATCATCGATTTTTTTAAATCTTCCATACCAACAATATCATCAAACTTTACATTAGTTTTACGAATAATTTTAAAAGTACTAGGACTAATAAATCTTTTAAAGGCAAAAATTATTGCAAAAATAAAAATACCATAAAAAATTATATCAAAAATTAAAGTAAAAATTTCAGAAGATTTTTGTTCGATTTTTACAAAACTGCCGGAAAGCAAAAGCTTTTCAACAATATCAGGAGTTTTAGGATTTTGCACAAAAAACTTTTCTTCACTGCCATCTAAAAAAAACACAATTTTTTCATCATTAACAAAAGCATTTATAATTTTTTTTTCACCTAAATATTGAATAAAATCAGCATATGACATTTCTGTAGGTTTGGGTACAAAAAAATTATATGCAAAAAAACTTAGTGCAATCAAAATTACGAAAATAAATATTTTTTGAACTAAATTGAATTTTTTCATTTTTATACATACACCTCATCATCACGATTTAAAATTATAAGCTCCCCTTTTTCCCAACTACGTCGTAAAGAGGACATAAATAAATTTGTTGCTTCATCAACGTCTTTTTTAAGCATAGGTTTACGCAATTTTTCTTCATCTAAAATAAGTTGTCCTCTACCACTTGAAACATTACTCAAAATTTTTCCACGAAAATCATCTGTTTTTCCTGCAATAATATATGCAATTTGTGTGTCCATCATAGTTTGTAATTTATTTTGTAACCACTTATCATCACAATTAATAAAATCTTCTGTTGTAAAAAGTCTATTTTTTATATCATATGCTAATTCAGGATCATTTTTACCTAAAGAAGATAAAATTGCATTTTCATTATCTGAAGACATTTTTTTCAAAATATTTGCTAAAGCATTACGACCATCAATAATATTTGCTTTTTGTGTATTTATGTTATAAATTTTTTCATGCATAGCAGAATCTATACGACGTATAATATCAGGCGACATTTTTGTTAATTTTGCCAATCTCTGAATTACTTCGGTTTTTTCTTCTGCCGGTAATGAACCAATATAACTTGCAGCAACTTTTGGTTCCAAATGAGACAAAACAAGTGCACGAACGGGAGCAGATTCATCTATTAAAAGCTGTGCAATTCTTTCTGCATCCAAATCTTTCAAATATTCAAATGGTTTACCTTCAGGAAATGCAACTGTTTTTTCAATCATTTGATTTGCACGTTCTGTACCGAATGCTTTTACTAAAATATCGCGTGCAGTGTCTACACCACCGGTATGACGTGACTGGTCCACAAGATTTTGAAATTCCGCTAAAATTACATTTGCTTCCTCTGTATCAACAGAACGAATAGAAGCAATTTCAGGAATAATTTTTTCAGTTTGTTCAACTGTTAGATGAGGGATTATTTTTGCAGCTTCATCTATGCCTATTAAAAGTAAAAATTTTGCAACACGTCGATACACACTTTCACCACCAAAAGTTTTTTTCTCATCACTTTTGGTAACTTTAATCATGCCATATCTGTCCATATATTCACTAATAGGTTTTGCAGGATTAACATCATTGTTTTTTTTTAGTTTATTTGAAACTTCATTTAAAACGTTTTTTTGAAAACTTTTGTTTTCTTCATTTTGTATAATTTGTTTTTCTTCTTTTTTGTTTTCAGATTGTGTTGCTTTAAAATATGCTTTTAATCTGTGGTCATTTGTATTCATTTTCTCCTCTTAAAAATATAAAATCTATCGACGTGTTCTAAAAATCATAATTAAAAATGCAGCAATATAAAAAACCGGAGGTATAATTGTAAAAAATAATGTAGATAAAGGAATATTAAATAATTCAATACTTTCTAGGTTAACAATACCAAAAGCCACCATCATTTCATAAACAATACTTGTGTAAGAAGTAACAGCTCCTGCAACTAAACACATCCAGGCTAGATCGCGTGTTTTTGACCATAAAGTTATGGCAAAAAAAGCAGTAAGTCCACCTAAAAAAAGTTTTATAACATACAAAATTAACTGAGAATTTTCCATTTTTGCCTCCTTCTTTTAATTATAGTATGAAAAAAATTATTCAAATTTTAAATCTCCTAAATTTGCACCTATTGGAAGAATAGAAGGAACATCATAAAAAGGAGAAAGTAATGCACCATTTTTTAATGATTTTTTCCAAAAATCTACATATTCATTATTTTTGCATTTTGGTGTTAAATAACATCCATCTCTGTAAAAATATTTTAACACGACTTTATCAAATTTTGCAAAATCTTTTTCAGAAAGTAGTTGCATCCTTAAAATTAAATCATAAATTGAACGAGCATAACTTGCAGCTAATGGCGACGGAATTGATGTAGCTCCAAATTCTGCATACGAATTTACAATTTTTGTACTATCAGTAAAAATAATAAAAACACTTTTCCCCCAAGGAAATGGCGGATAAAATTTAAAAGCTTCAAATGAACATAAATTATTATTGATATTTGACCACGGACGCCAAATAGGCAAGTTCAAAAATTTTTCAGGAAGAACATTTTCTTGAAAAATTGCAAAGGAAATAGATTTTGGGAAAAGTTTTTTTACAGATTTTTCCAATTGCAGTGCTTTGTCGGTTTTAAAATTACCCAACACACCACAATCAAAAACATTTTTAAAAAGCATTTGACTTTTCCCGTGTCGCCATCCTAAAATTGCACGACCGTTTTCTTGAAACATATCCGTTAAACGAACGCCTTTTGCAGTATAAAGATAATAAAAACGTGCTCTTTTAACACTGCCATATAAAGAAAAAATTTCTTCTTTGTAATCAAAATTAAAAAAGTTTTTCATTAACAAAATTCCAAAAATACAAAAAGACAAATGAATTTTTGTCTACATTATATACGTTCCAATTCAGCATTAAGTAACTCTGTAGCACTTTTAGGATTCGCTTTTCCACCGGATTTTTTCATGACTTGCCCCATAAGCCAACCAAAAACGTTTGTTTTGCCATTTTTAAAATCTGCAACGGCTTGAGGATTCTCTTCTAAAACTTGTTTTACAAAATTTACAATCGTATCCGTATCAGAAACAACAACCATACCTTTTTTTGCAATAATTTCATCAGGAAATTTTGTACTTTCCATCATATCTGCAAAAACTTCTTTCGCTTGCTTTGAAGTAATTTTATTTTCTGCCATTGCATTTGAAAGTTGAGCAATATGTTTTGGTATTATATTTATTTTAGATATAGTAATTGCTTTTTCATTAAGCACTGCTAAAAGTTCAGCTAAAATTAAATTCGCTGTCTTTTTTACATCAATAGAAAGTTTTGCAGCTTCTTCAAACCACAGAGACAAATCTCTTGAAGACGTTAATGTTTGCACATCAAAATCAGACAAACCATATTCATTTTTGAAACGATTACGTTTTGCTTCCGGCAACTCTCCAACTTTTTTACTTGCATTTGATATAAACTCATCTGTAACAATAAAAGGTATAATATCAGGTTCTGTTGTAAATCTATAATCAACAAAAGAATTTTTTGTACGCTGAATTATAGTTTTACCATTTGCTTCATCCCAACCCATTGTATTTTTAAAACCGGAATCAAACTCTTTTCTATCATTAATAAATTCATCTAACTGACGTTTTACTTCATAACTACATGCATCTTTAATTGCACGAAAAGAGTTTAGATTTTTAATTTCAGAAATTGGAGTGTGATATATTTTACCATTCTCCCATATTGACAAGTTAATATTTGCATCACATCTCATATTTCCTTCTTCTAAATTTCCATTAGTAACTTGAACATAACGCAAAATCTCCTGTACGGTTTCCATAAAAAGTGCCGCTTCTTCAGGGCTATTCATGTCAGGTTTTGTAACAATTTCAATTAATGGTGTTCCGGAACGATTAAAATCAATATATGAATATTTTCCCTCCAAGTGTAAACTTTTGCCAACATCTTCTTCCATATGAATCCGTTCTATTCGTACACGCTTATATTTTCCGTCAATATCATTATTGTTTCCGGCAAAATTTTCACCAACCCAGTCATTCCCACCTTTACGCAAATTTTCAGATAATCGAATATACGGTAAATCTACAAAGCCATCTGTGCAAAGGGGATTGTCCTGTTGCGTATTTTGATATCCTTTAGTCAAATCGGGATAAAAATAATGTTTGCGATCAAATTTTGCATAATTTGAAATTTTACAATTTAATGCTTTTCCTGCAATAATTCCCATTTCAATATAGCCCTTGTTTACACGTGGCATAGCTCCAGGGAGACCAAGACAAGCAGGACAAACGCGAGTGTTAGGCATTCCGCCGTAACGATTTTCACATGCACAAAATGCTTTTGTTTTAGTTGTAAGTTGACAGTGAATTTCACAACCAATTACAATTTTATATTTATCAATTGCCATTTATTTTTCCTTTTTATTTTACTTGACAACCCTTATCATTTTCCCATGCTTTAGCAATACGTAAAAGTGTAATTTCAGAGAACATCTTTCCAATAAATTGCATACCTATAGGGAAATTTGTATCATCATCATTAATATTGTAAAAACCTGCCGGTACATTAATAGCCGGAATACGAGCCATATTTACAAAAGTTGTAAACTTATTAAAAAGATTTTTTTTCTTTTGT
Source organism: Treponema sp. (assembly GCA_012520945.1). Classification (GTDB taxonomy): domain Bacteria; phylum Spirochaetota; class Spirochaetia; order Treponematales; family Treponemataceae; genus JAAYNH01. Next base: position 44,103 of record JAAYNH010000014.1, read on the forward strand.
TCACAATCTTTCGAAATAGGCAGAAGTGCATTTGTAGAAAGAGTTGGACAAAGAATTAAGTCATAATTTTCAAAAAGTTTTTCCATTTCCTTTTGAATATGAGCACGAACCTTCATGCTTTTTTTATAACAATCTCCTGAAAGCTGTTCGGATAAAATATAGTTTCCGATTATAATATCGCGTTTAACTTCCATGCCAAAACCTTCGCTACGTGTTTTAATATATAATTCGTCATATCCTTCATCAGAATCTTCACGTTTCCCAAAACGAATTCCGTCAAAACGTGAAAGACTACTTGCAGTTTCAGCAAAACAAATAATATTATAACTTGCCTCAGATGCATCTAAAAACGGCAAATCAATAACAGTAATTTTAGCACCTTTCGATTTAAACCATTTTTGTGCTTCTTCAAAAGCTTTTAAAACTTTTTTGTGAATATTATTATTTTCTAAAAATTGTTTTGGAACTGCAATATTCAAAGACGCAAACTCTTTGTCCGTTATGGAAACTAAATCACGCAAAACTTCACTATCAAGCAAATCACAAGATGTATCATCATAAAAATCTTTACCGGCCATTACAGATAGGGATAAAGCAATATCGCTAGGAGTATGTCCATAAATGCCAACGTGGGCTAAGGAACTTCCATTACCAACAACACCAAAACGACTCAAAACTCCATATGAAGTTTTCAAGCCATAAATTCCACAATCACCGGCAGATAACCTAACAGAACCGCATGAATCGGTACCTAAAGCAAAAATGGCTTGATTTGAAGCAACCACAGCAGCCGAACCGTCAGTAGTATATTTACGATTAACAGGATTACGAGTTATACCATAACATGAAGTTTCTGTAGAAGGAGCTATGCTAAACTCATCTTGATTACATCGTCCCAAAGGAATTGCACCTGAATCAATCAATCGCTGAATAACAGTGGCATTATATGGAGAAACATAACCAGTCATAATTTTTGAAGCACAAGTAAGTTTTTTGCCTTTAACTGAAATATTGTCTTTTACGGCAAATGGAATTCCCAAAAGAGGTTTTTCAGTAAAAAGTTTCTTTGTATTTTCGCCGTATTTTCCACCATCTACTTCTTTAACTTTTGCAATCTCATCATCTGCTTTTTGTGCCAGTTTCAATGCATCATCGTATATTTCCAAAAAAGCATTTAATGGCATTTTTGAATTTTTATCATCATTAAAAGCATCTATGAAATTTTGAATTAATTTTACACTTGTACACTCTCCGCTCAAAAATTCATCATGTAATTGTTCAATATTCATATTCATCACACGCCCTCCCCGAGAACCTTAGGAACGCGAAAATAACCATCCATAAATTCCGGTGTTATTTTTTTTATATCCGGAATTTCTAGACTTTTTACAATTTCATCTTCACGAAGGTTCATTACATCGGAACAGGAATAAGCGTCTTGCGGATTTGCTAAATCATCGAATTGACAAATAATATTATAATATACAGCTATTTCGTCAACTTGTTTTTTAAAGAAATCTAGATTTGTACTTTCCGAAGAAAGGCTAGAAAGATGTAACAGTGCATTAAATGTCTGTTCATCTATTTTTTTTGTATCTATACTCATAAAATCATTTTAATGAATTTAACAAAACTTTTCAATAAAAGTTAATCATTTTATAATAGAAACAAAAAAAATGCACCAGCCTAATGCAAACATACATCAAGCTGACGCACTTTTATACTTAACAAAATTATTTTGTTGGTCTTTTTTTTAGTTTTTCACTGTTTATCACAGCTTGACCTTCACCATTTGCTTGTTCCATCATTGCACGAACTTTCAAAGGCAAACCAAATAATGTAATAAAACCTTCTGCATCTTTATGATTATATAAATCACCTGTTGTAAAAGATGCGATGTTTTCATTATACAAACTATATTTTGATTTTGAACCGGCTCCACGAATTGAACCGCGATATAATTTAAGACGAACCCAGCCGGTAACATTTTCTTCAGCTTTATCAACAAAAGCCATTAAACTTTCCATTAATTTTGTGAACCACTTTCCGTCATAAATCAATTCACTCATACGCAAAGAAACAAGTTGTTTATAATGATAAGTGTCTCTGTCCAAACACAATTGATCTAGCATTTGGTGTGCCGCATACAAAATTGTTCCGCCCGGAGTTTCATAAACACCGCGAGATTTCATTCCAACACAACGATTTTCACAAATATCCACTAAACCAATGCCATTTCTGCCACCAATTTTATTTAACTCAAGCATCATTTCTACAGGAGTAAGTTTTTGACCATTCAATGATACAGGAATACCTTTTTCAAATTCTAACTCAACATATTCACCGTCACCGGCAATTGTTTCCGGCACTTTTGTTAATTGTAACATATGTTGCCAATTAGGTTCATTTTCAGTTTGTTCTAATTCCAAACCTTCATGGGAAAGATGCCAAATATTTTCATCACGACTATAAGACTGATCTTTTTTCATTGGAACAGGAATATTTCTGTCTTCCAAATATTTAATTTCAGCTTCACGACTGTCCATGTTCCACTTAGTATCACGCCATGCAGCAATTACACGTAAATCAGGAGCAAATGCCTTAATTGCTAATTCAAAGCGAATTTGATCATTACCTTTACCGGTAGCACCATGACAAATTGCCACTGCATTTTCTTGACGAGCATATTCAACCAAAATTTTTCCAATTAAAGGACGTGCAGTCGAAGTTCCTAAAAGATATTTATCTTCATAAACACAATTTGCTTTTAATGCCGGATAAATATATTCTGTAATATATTCTTCACGTGCATCAACAACATAGCAAGCACTTGCACCGGTTGTTAAAGCACGTTCTTTAATTTTTGCCCAATCATCACCTTGTCCCACATCAACACAAACAGCAATAACGTCATAATCATAATTTTCTTTTAACCATGGAATGATAACTGTTGTATCTAATCCTCCCGAATAGGCAAGAACCACCTTGTCTTTTTTCGCATTCGCCATATTAAACCTCTATATAATTATTTATAATATTTATTGTATTAATTTTAAAAATCTATTGTTCTTTTAAGATAATACTATTATAAAAAAATTAATTCAATGTAATCTCCCAAATTAATTTAATTCTTCAAATATTCCAAGAACACGAAGTTTCTCACTTTGTTTAGATAAATTTTCAATTGCTAAATCAAGAACACCTTGTTCTTTTTTTGTCTTTGAAATATTTACATCAACGTAAAACATGTAATGCCAAGGTTGCCCAGCAATAGGTCTGGATTCAAGGCGGCTCATATTTAATTCTGCACTTTGTAAAATATGTAAACATTTATATAATGACCCGGGTTCATTTTTTGTTGAAAATGCTATTGTACAAATGAGATCTTCTTTATCAAACTCAATCTGCTTAGCAAAATCTTTATGACTAATCAATATAAATCTTGTATAATTTCGCGGATTATCTTCAATTCCAGTTTTTATTACACAAAGATTATTAGGAGCCGCCGCTTTAGACGATGCTATGGCCGCATGAGTAGTTGAATCTTTTTTTGCAACATCAGAAGCTGCATTTGCCGTAGAAATACATTCTACCAAATTCCATTGCGGATGTTGTGATAAAAACTCTGAACATTGTGCAAATCCTTGAGGATGTGAAAAAACAGTTTTTATAGAATCAACTGTTGTACCATCTTTTGCTAAAAGGGTATGTTCAATACGTAATTTTATAGAACCTACTATACTAATATCATCAAATCTTAATAAATTATCATAATTTTCATATACACTTCCGGCTAAAGAATTTTCAATGGGAATCATACCATAATCTGCTTTTCCTGAATGAACTGCCATAAAAACATCTCTAAATGAAGATAGACTTAAAGATTGTACTTTATTTTCAAAATAATGATTTATAGCCTGTTCGGCAAAAGCTCCTCTTGTACCCGAATATGCGCAAATAACTTTATCCGATGAAAACTTATCTATTTTTGATTCTTTTTTCGCACCATCATTATAAATACGTATTCTTGAAACTTCTCTGTCTACAACAGGAGCCAAAACATCAATATCGCGCATTAATTTTTCAAATTGCTCAGGATATAATGACTGTGCTCCATCAGACATAGCTTTATCAGGATTACAATGAACTTCAACAATTATTCCATCACTACCGGCAGCAATACCGGCAAGTGCCATAGGAGCAACCTTATCGCGAATTCCAACAGCATGACTTGGGTCAACAATTATAGGTAAATGAGTTAATGAACGTAAAACAGGAATTGCGGATAAATCCAATGTGTTACGAGTAGCTTTTTCATATGTACGAATTCCACGTTCACACAAAATAACACTTTCTGTTCCACTAGAAAGCAAGTATTCGGCAGCCATAAGCCATTCTTCAATAGTAGCGGAAATACCTCTTTTTAAAATGACAGGTTTATTTAATGCACCAACACGTTTTAAAAGTTCAAAATTTTGCATATTTCGTGCACCGATTTGATAAACATCAACGCCACATTTTTCCATGCCTTCAATATGTTCAGTAGCAACACATTCAGTAACAATAGGTAAACCGTATGCATTGCCGGCTTCTTTTAGTATTTTTAGTCCTTCGACTCCCATTCCTTGAAATGCATAAGGACTGGTACGCGGTTTATAAGCACCTCCACGAAGCATAACAGCACCACTTTCAACCACACGTTTAGCTATGCTCATCATTTGATCCAAGCTTTCTACTGCACATGGGCCGGCAATAGAAACTAAACGACTGCCCCCCACTCTAATAATCTGTCCTCGATTATTAGGAATTTCTATTATTGTATTTTCTTTTTTAAATTCTCTTGATGCAAGTTTATACGGTTTAGAAATAGGAATAACTCTGTCAACACCAGGCAAAATTTCCACTTCACGATAGTCAATAGTAAGTTTTCCTACTGCCGCAAAAACTGTCGATTCTTCACCAACAATTTCATTAACAATAAAATTATTATTTTTTAAAAAATTTCTCAACTCACTTTTATAAATATCAGAAATATCTTTTTTGAGAACTATAACCATAAATATTTACCTCTAAAACTGAACGAAAATAATTTTAATAAAACAGCCTACCAAGAAACCGTGCGTAAAATATCTCCAAAAACACCGGCTGCAGTAACACCGGCTCCGGCACCATATCCGCGAATTGTCATTGGAATAGGCGAATAACGAGCAGTATGGAAAACAAAGGCATTTTCACCGCCGCGAATCGTATACAAAGGATTATTTGAATCTACTTCAATCATACCAACACTACATTTTCCGTTTTCAATTTTTGCAGCCATACGCAAAACTTTATCTTGTTGACGCAAAGTATCCATCTTTTCTGCAAAATATTTATCTAATAGAGGTAATTTTTTCATAAATTCATCTACAGTACCCGAATCATCAAAATCATCAGGGAAAATACGATTAATTTTAATATCTTCCAATTCAACTTCCATACCGGATTCACGAGCAATAATTAATGCTTTACGTGCAACATCCATTCCACCCAAATCATCACGAGGGTCAGGTTCAGTGAAACGTTTTTCGCGAGCTTCCATAACTGCACGGCTAAATGTTATACCTTCGTCCAAACGACCAAAAATATATGAAAGCGAACCTGACATAATTCCATAAAAACCGGTCAGTTTATCACCGGACTTGAACAAATTTTGCAACGTATCAATAATCGGCAAACCAGCTCCGGCATTAGTTTCATACAAAAACCTTCTTCGCATCTTTGTGGCGGTTTTTCGAATTTCTTTATAAAAATCCATGCTCATTGAGTTAGCACGCTTATTAGGAGTTGTAATATGCATACCGGCGTTTAAAATATCAATATATCTATTTGGTAAATCATAAGAAGCAGTACAATCAACAAAAATCGGATTCAAAGGTTTTGCTATTTCTACAAATTCAAAAATCTCATCCAAGTTCGTAACTTTTCCGTTTTTTTCAACATCTTCACGCCAATTTGACAAATCAAGCCCTGTTTTACTCATAATCATACCGTCAATATTTGCAATTGCCATAACACGAATATCAATGCCTTTTTCAAATAAATCTTTTTGTTGATCATGAATTTGGTCAAGCAAACAACCACCAATAGTACCGGCACCAAAAACAAACACCTCAATTGTTTGTTTAGTATTGAAGAAAAATCTGTGAGAAATACGAACAGCAGTATCACCATCTGAACCATTAATAACAACAGAAATGGAACGCTCCGAACTTCCCTGAGCTATGGCTAAAATATTAATATCCTGACTAGCTAATGAATTTAAGAAAGTACCGGCAACACCTCGCGTATTATGCATACCATCTCCAACAATCGAAACAATAGCACAGTTTTCAATCATATCGATAGGATTAATTAATTCTTCACCAATTTCAAGTTTAAACTCATTATTTAATACATTACATACCAAATGTGCTGAAACTTGGGGAACACAAAAACTAATCGTATATTCAGAACTTGATTGAGTAATTAAAAGCATAGAAATACCGGTAGAACTCACAGCTCTAAAAATACGAGCAGCAATACCTGTTTTACCTCGCATACCAGAGCCGGAAACACTAATCATTGCAGTATTTTTTAAACATGAAATACCACGAACAGGTCCGACTGTTGGGAAAGGGCCTTTAGCAATTCGTGTACCACGAGCATTTTTATTATGACTATTTAAGCTCCAAACTTCAATATTGCGAGTTGCCAAAGGAGTTAAAGTTTTCGGATGTAAAACTTTAGAACCGAAAAACGAAAGCTCCATTGCCTCCTCATAACTCATATCATCAATTAATATTGCATCTTTAACTATACGCGGATCTGCAGTATAAACACCGTCAACATCCGTCCAAAACTCAACTCTTTTACTATTCAATCCCATGGCAACAATAGCAGCTGAAAAATCCGAACCATTTCTACCAAGCAAACCCATGGATAAAATTTCTTCATTAGAAGCCTGATTATTTTGCCACGTACAAATAAAACCGGGAAACAAAAGTACATTAGCATCTTGCGCCAAAGAACCTTCAGCATATGGACGGAAAGCCTGAACAGTACGAACATAATCCACGTCTCCTTCTGCTTGATTGCCTGTTGTAAAAATAACCTTACGTGAATCAACCAATTCTACTATTAATCCAAGAGCAGTTAAAAGCCCCTCAACAATCGGAGTGGACATTAATTCTCCCAAACCCATAATATGACACTGAATTGAAACCGGACATTCCTTAAAAGTAGATACAGCATTTAAAAAGTTCTCATATGAGGTCAAAACAGCATCAACCTTCGTCATGACTGAAATTTTATCAAAATTTTTTACCATTTTTTCTAAATCATTACAAATAGTAATATGGGTACTTCGAATATCTTCAATATATTTTTCAGTATTTTCCTTAGCAATTGCCGTATCAATACTGTCCTGTAACATATTTGAAATTCCGGCAACGGCAGAAATAACAACACTGATGCGACCTTCTTTAGCCTTTTCAACCATAATCGAAGCGGAATCAAACATTCTTTGAGCACTTCCCATAGATGTTCCGCCAAATTTCAACGTAATCATAACATTATCCTACAAAAAAAATATTTTCATAAGTATATCAATTTACGTCGCTTTATTCAATAAGATAAGGATATAAGAAAAGAACCTAAAAACAAGATTTTAACATTTTAATATAATTTTTTATAAGGAGGGGACTTCGCCACATATGGCTCAGTACGGGCTTTTCGCACTTCGCTAACGCTCATCCTCCTCAACGCGTTTCACGCGTTTGCGGTGGATAGCTCATAAAATGAGCTAGTGCTACAATCCGCTCCCCTAACGTGCCATATCATTTATCCTGCATTAGACATATATTTATGCACGTTTTTAAAGTTTGCATAA
>JAAYNH010000004.1 GCA_012520945.1 Treponema sp.
TGTAGGTGGATTCCGTTTTTGGTTCTAAAATATAAATTTAAATAAAACTGTAAAAGGCTCTTTTATTAAGAATTTTTCCGATAAAAGAGCTTTTTATTTTTTAAATTTAGATGTAAAATATATATAATGAAAAAACTTGTTTTTGTATTAATTTTCTTGGCATTTATTATATTTCCTCTTGTAGCTGAAAAAGGAATTTTTGCAATTGGTATACAAGGTGGATTGAGCGGGTGGGATTCGGAAGGTATGGTTAATTTTGCAGGATTATCTGTAAAAATTTCGAATTCACCCATGATTTTTTCCTTAAACTTCGGCACAACTCGTTTTGGTTATAGTGGATTTTCTACATCATTAACTGCTGACTATCTTTTCAAAACATTTAAATTCGGCTCAATAGACATTAATTTTATGAATTGGTATATGGGCGTTGGTTTAAATTTAGGCTATGGTTATGCTTCATACTATAAAAACGGAGATGGTTCCAGAAATGTTTTTGTTGCTGCTCCACGTTTTGTTGTAGGATACAGATATTTAATGGGCAAAGGTAATGTAGAAATTTATACTCTTGTAGCCTTGCACACAGGTGTAAAATTTGATATTCAAGATGGAACGTGGCACATAGGAAACTCAACAGAAGGATATTATCGATGCGATATAGGTTTTGACTGGGACATTCCGATTAACATGGGCATTCGTTTTTGGATTGGCGAAAAAAAAGTATCGTTACCTGAATTAACAGATATTCAGGCTGAGCAAACTCAAACAACAGAGACTAATAATTAAGCAAATCCTTAATAACTTCTTGAGCTAAAAGCAAACCCGCACAAGAAGGTACATATGAAATACTTGCCGGCGGATGAAGGTTTTTTTGGGGTTTTTCCGTCGAATAAACTACTTTCAAATTTTTTATATTTCTTTTTCGTAACTCTGTTCGTAAAACTTTTGCTAAAGGACAAGTATGTGTTTTTTCAATTTGCGTTATTTCCAATTTCGTTGCATCAAGCTTATTTCCTGTTCCCATGCTTGAAATGATTGGCACATTTATTTGTCGCGTATGTTCCGCAAGGAACACTTTTGCCGTTACTGTATCTATGCAATCTATTACATAATCACAAGATGATAGATCTATATTTGAAGCATTTTCCGGAAGATAAAAACAGGCAAAAGTTTGGACATTAACATTAGGATTAATGTCCAAAATACGCTCCTTTGCAACATCTACTTTGAGTTTACCAACAGTGCTATGAAGGGCCAACAATTGCCGATTTATATTACTTTCAGAAACGGTATCATTATCTACAAGAATAAAAGAACCTATTCCAACACGAGCCAAGGCTTCTAATGCATAAGAACCTACACCGCCAAGTCCAAAAATAGCAATTTTAGATTTATTCAGTAAACGGATTGCATTATTACCCAAAAGTTGAGCAGTTTTAGAAAATTGTTCAGGAAAGTTTTTTGCTTTTTCATTCATATTCTTTAAGTTCTTTTAATTCTTCAAAAAAAGTTTCAATCCCGCTTTGCCAAAAATCTTGATTTTCAATGTCAAAACCTGCTTTTTTGCAAATATCTTCACAAGAAAAACTTCCTGTGTTTCTTAAAATGTCTACATATGTATTTGCAAAGTCACTTTTTTCTTTTTGATAGCGACTAAAAAGTGCTGTGGCAAAAAGCAAACCGAATGCATATGGAAAATTATAAAAATCCAAGTGCGGGCTATAATAATGAACTTTTACTGCCCAAATAAACGGATGTTTTTCTTCGCTTAAACCTTCGCCGTATGTTTTATTTTGAGCATCAATCATAAGACGGCAAAAGTCTTCTGCAGAAAGTTCAGTAGTTTTTCGTTCTTCAAAAACACTACGTTCAAAATAAAAGCGACTTAAAATATCTACCAAAACTTGACATGAATCTGATAAATGCATTTCAATAAGTTTTGCTTTTTCATATCCTGTAGCATTATTAATTGCGTCCTTTATCAAAATAGTTTCTGCAAAAATGCTTGCTGTTTCTGCTAATGTCATGGGATATTTTGTTAAAGAATAGTCCAGTTCTTTTATGCACCAATGATGATATGCGTGTCCAAGCTCATGAGCTAATGTTGTAATATCTGAAAATGTGCCTGTAAAATTCGAAAGTACACGAGAAACTTTTTGTAAAGGAAAATCTTGACAATAAGCACCTCCAACCTTCCCCTTGCGTACAGTTGCATCAATCCAGTTTTCATCAAAAGCCATTTTTGCAAAATTTCCCATATCTAGTGAAAAAGCACTAAATTTTTCAATTATATATTTACATGCTTCAGGGAATGTCCAAATTTTTTCAGTATATGTTTCAGACTTTTTTGAAGGCAAAGGTGCAAATAAATCATAAAAAGCACATTTTTCTAAATTCATAATCCGTGCTTTTGTGTGTAAATAATCTTGCCAAAAAGGTAAAGAATTTTCAATTGCACCAATTAATGCACTCAAGGTTTTTGCATTCAAGCGAGAAGCAAAACAAGAGCGATCCAATGCACTATCCCAAGAACGACGTTTGTTCAAACAAATTGTTTCACCTTTAATATTATTTAAACATGCTGCAAAAGCTATTTCATTTTGTTTTAAAAGAAATAATTCTTTTTCATAAGCAGTTTTACGCACTTCTCTTTCTTGAGCGTATGCTTCATTGCGTAGTTGATTAAATGTTTTGCCTGTTTCTTCATCTATTAAATTTGAAATAAGTTGTTGTTGTAACCGGCTCCATGCATCTCCACCTGTACTTTGCAAATCTTTTGCTAAATTTTCTTCTATTAAAGACATTTCATGTTTTTTAAATTCAATTTGTTTTCTAAAAATATAATCATAGTTTGCATATTGTGGAAAATGTGAAGGAATACGTTCAATATATTTTTCATTTTTTAAAAGAATGTCACCCCAGTATATATCTAATTCATTTACAACTAAATATTTTTTTTCTATATGGTTTAATGCATTTAAAAATTCAGTATTTGTTGTATCCACAGAATATGTACAATAACAAAAGGCACTTAAAGATTCATATAGTGCACCTAGTTTATTCCATACTTTTAAATTTTTATCTAGCCATGAGAAAAATTCTTTTTCAGAAAAACACGTTTCTTTTGCATCAAGAAAAACAGTTTTTAATTTTTCGCAAATTTCATCCAAATTTTTCAAAGCTGCTTTGTAATCATCACCTTGAAAACCACTATAAATTGTATCCAAATTCCAAAAAGGAGTTTTTAAATTTTCCATAAACATAATATAATGCATATGGCAATTAAGGTCAAACAATGTTATAATAAAATAGTTGTAAGTTTATACAAATATTAGTAAATAATTTATTAAACAAAGGTTAATTTACATATTTATAAAAACAAATTTTTATAATTAGGAGAATTTTATGAAATTTTATAACGTGGGTGATGAACTGGAAACTGTCGTTGTTGCTGTTACAAAAGATTGTGTTTTTTTAGACATGAATTCAAAAAGTGAAGGCATTTGCGATATTTCTGAATTTCAAGATGAAAACGGAAAAATAAATGTAGTCGAAGGCGACAAAATCAAAGTATATTTTGTTGGCTTTATAAACGGAGAGATGCGTTTCACAAGTAAAATTGCCGGAGATAAAGCAGATAATGTTATGTTGGAAAATGCGTGGAAAAACTCTATTCCTGTTGAAGGCACTGTTGAAAAAGAAATTAAAGGTGGCTATGAAATTAAACTTGGCAGTAGTAGAGCATTTTGTCCATATTCACAAATGGGTTTCCGCAGTAAAGAAAAAGCAGATTATTATATTGGACGCACAATGACTTTTCGCATTACTGAATTTAAAGATGATGGTAGAAATATCCTTGTTTCTAATAGAATAATTAAAGAAGAAGAACACAATGATAATATTAAAAAATTACAGGAAAAAATAGTTGAAGGAGCTGTTGTCAAAGGTACTATTATCAGTTTACAAGAATACGGAGCTTTTGTTGACATAAATGGTTTTCAAGCATTACTTCCCATTTCTGAAATTTCGCGTTCTCGCGTTACAAATATTGAAGATATTTTACATGTTGGACAAAAAATAGAAGCAGAAGTTCTAAAAACAGATTGGAAAAATGAAAAAATATCTTTAAGCATGAAAAGTTTACTAGATGACCCTTGGGATTCTGTTACAAGTAATTTTAAAGCAGAACAAAAATTAAACGGTAAAATTTCGCGTGTTGCAGACTTCGGTATTTTTGTTGAATTAACAGAAGGCATTAATGGCTTAATTCATGTTTCTGAATTAGAAAATGCCGGTCACAATACAAACATTCGCAAACTTTTCAAAGTCGGCGACACAATGTCTGTGATTATAAAATCTGTTGATGCCCAAAACCGTCGCATATCTTTAAAAACTGCCTCATCGAATCAACAAGATTTAGATACGGAAAAATATTTAGATCAACAAGATGATGCAGGAATAGATACTTATAATCCATTTGCAGCTTTATTAAAAAAATAGAGGAAAACCAAAAATGATATATAAAATTTTTATTGATGGAAAAGAAGGAACAACGGGACTAAAAATTTTTGAAAGATTTTCTTCACGAAAAGACATTGAAATTTTATTGATAGATGAAGATAAACGTAAAGATTCAGCAGAAAGAAAAAAACTTATTAATTCTTCGGATTTTACTTTTTTATGTTTGCCTGATGTTGCTTCCATTGAAGCGGTTAATTTAGTAACCAATCCCAAAACACGTATTATAGATGCGTCTACTGCACACAGAACAAACGATGATTGGGCATATGGCTTTCCGGAACTTTCTGCTCATCATCGAAAAAAAATAATTAATTCAAATCGTGTTGCAGTCCCTGGTTGTTATGCTTCCGGTTTTGCATCTTTATGTTATCCTTTGGTAAAAAACGGAATTATTAATGCAGATTATCCTATTGTTTGCCATGCTGTTTCCGGTTTTAGCGGTGCCGGTAAAAAAGCTATTGCTCAATACGCTGATGAAAATCGTGACAAGCAATTAAAAAGCCCACGACTTTATGCTTTGACACAAGAGCACAAACATTTACCTGAAATGCAAAAAATTAGTGGTCTGAATTTTAAGCCTATTTTTAATCCATATATTTGCGACTTTTTTTCCGGCATGAGCGTAACAATTTCTTTACATTCACGACTTTTAGAAAAAAAACTTTCAGCTAAACATATTTGTGATATTTTCAAAGAACATTATAGTAAATGTCATTTTATTAAAGTTGCTGAATTTTTAGGTGAAGATATTTTATCAGAGCCTTTTATAGCAGCAAATAATTTAATTAATACAAATAACATGGAAATTATTGTATGTGGTAATGATGAACGGATTGTATTAACATCCCGCTTTGATAATTTAGGAAAAGGTGCTTCAGGTGCCGCCGTTCAATGTATGAATATAATGATGGGAGTTAATGAAGATTTAGGTCTTTAATTTATTATTTATTAAAAGAAAGAAGATGTTATTTTTTACAAGAATATGGTATAGAGCACCTTTAAAAAACAAACTTGTTCTCTTTTTTATACCTTTAATAGGATTTGTTCTTTTATTGACGCTTTATACTGCACATCTTTCATATTCATATTCACAAAGTTTTCATAAAACTTTAGCAAGTCACTATCGTATTAATAATTTTTTAAGTGAAATTCGACTGCATAATAATTTATTAGAACGTTTTATAAAAAATGAAACGGTTAAAATTTCAGAAATTCAACGTATACAATTAAAAAGTGAAACAATTTTACACGAAATGAATTCGGATAATTACGAAGAAAAAGAAGCTCAGTATCAAATTCGTGCATTAAATTATTGTTTTGAAACATATCTAAAAAAAACTTACGAAACCATAAATCTTAGTTGGGAAGGCTTACCATATTATCAATCATTTTATCAAACACAACGTGTACAAAATTATATGGAGCAATATATATATATTTTGCAAAATATTTTATTTACATCTAGCCAACAAGCATATGCAAAAAAAGCACTTGAAGCAGATGTTATTCAATGGCTCATGATTACAATTTTTATTACAGTTATGATTGTGATGATTCGTTTAGTAATTATTTTTGCAAATAAATTTACTTCTCCTATCCGTCATTTAGCTGAGCTTTCTTCGCGCATTGCTTCCGGAGATTTGAATGTTCCTCTTGTTCCTTCTGTTATGTCATATGGAGATGAAATTTCCATACTTTCTGAAGCATTTAACAAAATGAGCCGTAGTATAAAAATTATGGTAGATAACTTACGTCAAAAATCGGAACTTGAAAAAAAATTATATGAAGAAAAATTGTCAAATGAAAGCGCTCAACGTGCCTTAAGAGAGTCGCAGCTAGTAAGTTTACAATCACAAATCAAACCACATTTTTTATTTAATACTTTAAACACAATTCAACGGCAAGCTGAATTAGAAGATGCTTTACAAACACAAAGCTTAATAAAATCATTAGCTTCTCTTTTTAGGTTTAATTTATTAAGTCACCAACAAACGGTTTTTGCTGAACAAGAAGTACTTGCTGTAAAAGAATATGTTAAGTTACAACAAAAACGTTTCGGCAAAAGGATTCAGTTTAAAATAAATGTAAACGCCCCTTTGGATAAAATTTCAATTCCGCCTTTTGTATTATTAACATTTGTAGAAAATGCAATCGGCCATGGACTCGAACCTAAGATTGAAGGAGGAAATCTTCATCTAAACATAAAAATACGCGGTAGTTTTTGTGTCTTTAGGATTTTTGATAACGGAGTGGGTATGCCAAAGGAAGATAAAGATAAAATGCTTTTAGACCCCGAACTAATAAAGTCTCCTGAAATGAGCGGAAAGATTCATGGAATTGGAGTTAAAAACAGTTTGTATCGTTTGCATTTACTTTTTGGAGGCAAAGAAAAATTTGCCTTATATTCAAGGGAAGGAAAAGGAAGTCTGGTTGTGATTTCCGTTCCATATATAAATAAATAAAGTTTTTGGAGGAATTATATGTATACTATTTTAGTTGCAGATGATGAAGATTTAGAACGACAGGCAATAAAAAAAATTATTGAAAAAACTTGTCCGGAAATTTCCACCGTATATGAGGCCTCAAACGGTGTTGAAGCAATTGAATTGTACAAAAAAAACAAACCTGACATTTTCTTTTGCGATATTAAAATGCCCGGTAAAACCGGACTTGAAGTTGTTCGAGAAATTCGTGAATCGGATAAAGATCAAATTATTGTTTTTTTAACTGCATATGATTATTTTAATTATGCAAAAGAAGCCGTTTCTTTAAAATTAAATGAATATATTTTAAAGCCTGTTGATAATTCAATAATTCAATCATTGATAACAAGATTAATTCAAAATTTAAAAGAACGAAATGAATTAAAAGAAAAAAATGAAAAAAATGAAAAAAGATTAAATTTACTTTCCGGTTTTTTCGAAAATGAATTTCTGGCCGCAATTTTAAATAACGGAAACGAACATGATTTCGTAGAGGAATTTAAAGAAATTTTTCCACATGATACGAATATTTGTTTTGCTTGTTGTTTTGATTTGAATTATTCAAATTTTCCCGATTTCGAAAAAGTCGATAATCATCTGAATTTATTAAAACAAAAAATAATTCAAATTATAAAAGGGGAGCTTGATAAATACCGATATTCACATTTTATTCACGAAAGAGATAATATTTTCTTTTTATTAATGTTTCCCGATGTTGAAACATTTAATGAGGATTTTACAAGTTGTGAAAAACATTTTGAAAGCATTGAATCAATTTTAACAAAGAAAACAAATGTTCTTGTTCGTTTTGTATTAAAAGCTACAGAAAATTCTGCACAAAAAGTTCGTGAAGCATTACTTGAAGCAAAAGAAGTTTTACAAGTGTCAAAAAATGGTGTTACAATGTGCACAAATGCATCTGATATACAAGAAATGATGGAAAATAATCAAATTCAAGATGAAGAATATGTAAAACTTTCTTCACGATTGATGAAGCTAATGCAAGAAATCGGACAAAAAATTGATGAAGAATATATGAGTGTTTTAACTTTGGATGAAGCAGCGGCAAGTGTAAATTTAAGTTCATTTTATTTTAGCAAAGTTTTTAAACAATATTGGGGAAGAAATTTTGTTGATTATTTAAATGAAGTACGTTTTAAAAATGCATGCATCTTATTGGAAAATCCTAAAATGCATATTAAAGATGTTGCTGTTAAAGCAGGATATTCAGATGCAAATTATTTTTCACGTGTTTTCAAAAGTATGTCCGGAATAACTCCTAGTGAATACAGAAATAAAAACATTCGTTAAGATAAGGAGATTTTGATGCGACGTTTAAGTATAATATTTTTGACATGCATTTTAATTCTCAATTTATTTTCATGCAAAAAAAATGAATATCCAAAAAATAAAACAAAACAAATAATTATGAGGTTAGCAGAAACACATCCAAAAGATTATCCGACAACACGTGCAAATCAAAAGTTTGCTGACCTTGTGGAAATTCGAACAAACGGTCGCATCAAAATTGAAGTTTTTCATAGTTCACAACTTGGTCAAGAACGTGAAGTTATTGAGCAGGTTCAGTTTGGAGGAATTGACTTTTCACGTGTTAGCTGTTCTCCTATAACAAATATTTCTCCTCTATTTAATGCATTGCAGTTTCCTTATGTTTTTACTGATTCGGAACATCAATGGAAAGTTTTAAATAGCGAAATAGGAGATAAACTTTTTGAATCTTTAGAAGAACATGATTTGATTGGTCTGTGTTGGTATGATTCCGGAGCAAGAAACTTTTATAATTCGGTGAAAGAAATTTCCAAACCCGAAGATTTAAGAGGCATGAAAATTCGTGTACAACAATCTGATATGATGGTTGATATGCTTACTTCACTTGGTGCAATTGCAACTCCTATGGGATATCAAGATGTGTCTGCAGGATTGCAAACAGGATTTATTGAAGGTGCTGAAAATAACTGGCCTAGTTATGAATCTACAAAACATTATAAATTTGCAAAATATTATACATTAGATGAACATTCTCGTGTTCCTGAAATTATGATAGCCTCAAAGCTTGTCATGAAAAAGCTTAGTCTTCATGATCAACAAATAATTAAACAGGCTGCAAAAGACACTATGCAGTATCAAATTAAAGAATGGGAAAAAGAAGAAAAAAAAGCCGAACAAATTGTTAGAGCTCAAGGTTGTATTATCACTAAAGTGACAGATAAAAAATTATTTCAAAAAGCTATGGAACCGATTTTTGAAAAGCAAACAACTGAAACACAAAAATTGATTCGACAAATTCAAAATAAAAAATAATTTTATAAAGGATAAATCAATGACAAAAAATGTTGCTTTGCAAAAATGCTATAGTTACGAAAATGAAGAAGTTGAAAAAACAATTGAGTATATGATGCAATTGGTGCCACCGCCGGACGTAACAAACAAAACTGTATTAATTAAACCTAATATTCTTTCACCTAAAAAAGTTGAAGCCGCCGTTTGTACACATCCGAATATTGTTGCAGCAACAGTAAAATGTTTTTTAGCTAGAGGTGCAAAAAATGTAATAGTCGGAGAATCCCCTGCTGTAACCACATCTTTCGTTGCTGCAAAAGCTACAGGAATGTATGATGCTGTAAAAAAAGCCGGCGGTAAATGGGTTGATTTTTCCCTGCAAACAACTGTTAATGTTCAAGCCGGAAAACTAATTAAATCAATTCAGTTTGCTAAACCTTTCAAAGATGCAGATATCGTTGTTTCCATTTCAAAACTTAAAACACATCAACTTATGGCATATACAGGAGCCATGAAAAATCTTTTTGGTTTAGTTGTCGGTTTACGAAAAGCACAAATGCATTATAGATTTCCTGACAAAAAAGAATTTGCAAAATACATAACGGATTTAAATATAGCGGCAAATGCGTCTTATGCAATTATGGATGCAATTGTTTCAATGGAAGGTCCTGGCGGTCCTGGAAACGGAAATCCTGTGAATACAAATTTTTTGGCAGCAAGTGATAACATTCTTGCTCTTGATTGGATATGTTCAAAACTTGTTGGTTATAAACCAGAATCAATTTTAAATTTACAAGATGCTTTGGAACGAAATATATGGCTTAACGATTCAAATGATATTAAAATTCTTGGAGAGTCTTTTGAGTCAATAAGGCCAAAAAATTTTAAAATTGTTCAAGAAACACAACTTGCAATTACTTTACGTCGAATAATTCCTAATTGGCTAGATAATCTTGCTCAAATAATTTTTGTTCGAAACGTTCATTTTAATAATTCTAAATGTATTCGTTGCGGTAAGTGCATTGAAATTTGTCCTGCACAAATTTTATCTTTTAAGGAAACAAATAAATCAAAATACAAAAAACAAATTACAATTGATAAAAAAAATTGTTTACATTGTTTTTGTTGTCATGAAATTTGTCCTGTTGATGCAATAAAACTACGGTAAAAAAAAATTTTGAGGAAAAATGATAACTTTACTTTCAAGATTATTTATTAAAAATTATAAAGACGTAAAAAACCCTGACGTACGTAGTGCATATGGAATTTTATGCGGTGCATTGGGCATATTTTTAAATATTTTTTTATTTTTAATAAAATTTTTCTTTGGAAAAATATCCGGTTCTCTTTCATTAATTGCTGATGCATTTAATAGTTTATCCGATGCTGCAAGTTCCCTTGTTTCAATTATCGGTTTTAAACTTTCTAATAAAGAATCTGATTCAGGGCATCCTTTTGGACACGGAAGACTTGAATATATTTCCGGCTTAATTATTTCATTTTTTATTTTGATGATGAGCTTTGAGCTTTTAAAATCTTCAATAAACTCAATTATTAATCCTAAACCTATAGAAGTTTCCGGAGCTTTGTTTATCATTTTAATTATATCTATTCTTGTAAAATTTTATATGTATTTTTATAATAACTCTGTTGCAAAAAAAATTGATTCAATTGCTATGCAAGCTACTGCAAAAGATTCTTTTTCAGATGTCCTTTCAACTTTAGTTGTAATTATTACAATTATTACATCAAAATTTACAACGTTTCCCGTTGATGGAATAGGAGGAATTATTGTTTCTTTATTTATTTTAAAAACCGGTATTGATTCTGCAAAAGAAACTATAGATCCTCTTTTAGGGAAAGCTCCGGAAAAAGAAATGGTTGAACAAATTAAAACGGAACTTCTAAAATTCAAACCGATAGTTGGTATGCATGATTTAATTATTCATGATTACGGACCTGGTCGTTTTATGATTTCTCTTCATGCAGAAGTTCCTGGAGACATGAATATTTTTGATTTACATGACGTTATTGATAATGCTGAAATTGCATTATCAAAAAAATTTAATTCTAGTGTAGTAATTCATATGGATCCTATAGACTTACATAATAAAGAAATTGAAGAATATAAAAACTTTATTATAGATTTTTTAAAACCTATTCACGAAGAATTAAGTGTTCATGATTTTAGAATTGTTCCCGGCTGCACACATACTAATTTGATTTTTGACATAGAACGACCTTATGAGTGTTCTATCACAGGCGAAGAACTTTCTTCTAAAGTTCAACAGGCAATAACAAAAAAGTTTGGTAAAGTCAATTGTGTTATTACTGTTGATAATCCATATTTTTAAATATGAAAAATATTAATGTTGTTGCTGCAATTATTTATCGTGCCTCTCCATGTCTAGATAATGTTACTGAAATTTTTATTACACAACGTAACACCGGAGATTATGCACTTAAATGGGAATTTCCCGGAGGGAAAATAGAAATAGGAGAAACTCCTGTTGAAGCAATTGTTCGCGAAATTCAAGAAGAATTAAATACTACTGTTACAGTTGAAAAATTTATCGGAACAATCGAATATGACTATCCTAAATTTCACTTAACCATGGATTGTTTTTGGTGTGGTATTTCTTCAGGTAGTTTACAACTTTTAGAACATAATGCATCCCGATGGATTACTACAAATGAGTTAGAGGGTATTGATTGGTTACCTGCTGATGTTTTAATTTTAGATAAAGTGCGTGAGTTTATGCTAAATTAAGTTATATAAACAGAATTATCTACTTCAATATTTTTTACGGTATTTCCTTCCATAGTAGCAAGACTAGAAATATCCTTTAAAATAATTTCACTTGATTTTAAAAGCTCAATTGACTGTGCATTAACATGATTGGTCAGTTCATTTATTTTCGTCAAGGCACTTAAAACCTGTTGCCCTCCTGCACTTTGTTCTTCAGTAGCATTTTTTATTACTGAACCTTGATTTCGTACCACCTTACTTAAATTTAAAATCTGATTAAATTTACCTTGAGCATGAATGGACGAAACAGCAGTTTTATCAATAAGTTTTTTTAGATTGGAAAGCACTTTAGAAATGGAAGCTGCTTGTTGACCGGAATTTTCTGCCAGCTTTCGAATTTCATCGGCAACAACAGCAAAGCCTTTTCCATAAGTTCCGGCATGAGCAGCCTCAATAGCAGCATTCATCGATAAAAGATTTGTTTGACTTGCAATTTGCTGAATAACATTGCTTGCCTCTATCATACCATCAGATTGATGAGCAATTTGTTCTATTAGATTAACAATTTCATCTAAACCTTCTCCTCCTGCTTTAGATGCATCTTCAAGCTCAAGAATAGATTGATTATTTTCAGCTAAAATTTTATTTATGGATTGAACATTAGCAACCATCTGTTCTATTGAAGATGAAGATTCAACAACAAAATTTGCCATTTCAGTAGAACCATTGGCCAAAAATTCAATATCTTTCATATTATTTTGTACACGTTTTACACTTTCATCTGAAACAGTATTAATAATATCTCTTATTTCTGTTTTATGCTCTTCATGCATCATAGCAACTTCTACAGACATATATTGACGACAGTTTTCAAGACGATTACATCCATTTATGATTGCTACAGCCATTTGCTCACAACTATTATATCCACAAGAACCACAATTTAAAATGTCTTCGTCTTTTGTTTTGTGTAGATCCGTATAAACTTTTTGAATTTCTTCTTCTGTCGGAACGCGAATCATCTTTTTGAAGACATCAGATCTATTTACATAACTTCGTTTATATAAATCTTTATCCCAATATTTATTTAAAATTTTATTGAGCTTTTTTCTAGCTGCTTTAGGACTCTTAAAAAGTGTTTTTGAACGCAAAGATTGTTTATATTCCTCAGAACGTTTTTCAATAAGTCCCTCCACAACATCAGGATGTTTTCCTCTATTTATTGTACCAGGTCCTCCATTACAACCCATTTCACAATTTAAGCAATCCACCATTTCAAAAATTGGTGCCTGTTTATTTTCAATAGCTTTACCTAAATGAGCAAAATAATGATAAACTTGCGGATGTCCCTCTATTTTTTTTGTTTTTTCAATAATATTTTTTGCTTCTCTTTCAGCAGTACGCATCAAACCTCCTGGACTTGAAAAGAGTACTGCTCGTTCAGCTAAAGGAGAATCAAAATCTTTTTCCGGATAGTCTTTTAAATAAACATTATGCTCATTCATATATTTCTCAAAAGTTGCAATACTTACATTATAATCACCTAAACCAATATCATCAAATTCTCTTTTTTTTGAATAACATGGAGAAACAACCATTATTTTATGATTTTTAAACCTTGTATAAAACTTGCGTATCATTTTCATTGTATGTGCCATTGGACTATCACAAGGAGCAAGATATGGTATAAGTTCCGGTCGATATATTTCAATAAACGTTACAAGAGTTGGACACGGTTGTGCAATAATGCATTCAGGGTTCGCTTCTTTTTTATACTCCAGATAAGATTTTACCGTTAGCTCGGCTCCAAAACTTACATCAAAAATGCCCTCAACACCCAAAGATTCCAGCCACGCATTAAACTGCAATAATTTGCCATTAAAACTAGTTGCGGCAGCAGGAGCGACAATTGCAACAATTTTTTCGCCACGCCTCAGAGCTTCAAAAAATTCTTCTGCGTCATCAATGCCCACACGTGCTCCATGTGTACAAGCTTCAATACATTCACCGCAACCTAGGCAAAGTTCGCTATGTAATTTAACAACATCACCGGATCCATCATTGCACATTTTTGCAGGACAAACGGCGATACATCGATGGCAGTTGACACAATTTTCTTCAACAACCTTTATAACAGGACGTAAACTTTTTGACATAACATTCTCCGTTAATACTTTTTTATATTGTAGCATTAAATTACAGCATTGTCTAGCACAATATCAAATTATGACAATATTATATTATTTAAAAAAAATTAATCCTGTAATATAATTCATTTTTTCCCAAACAATACAATGTCTTGTTTGAAACTTAATTAATTTATATAATAATATACAGCTATGGCACAATTTTTAATTAGTGATGTTGAAAAAATTACAGGTGTAAAAGCACATATTTTACGTTATTGGGAAGAAACTATTCCTTTTATTTCGCCACAAAAAAATATCGGCGGTAGAAGAACTTACTCAATGCGCGATATTCAACTCATTAAGCGTCTTCGTTATCTTATTCAGGAAAAAAAATTCACTATTGAAGGTGCACGCGATCGTCTTATTGAGGAAGCAAACATTGCATCGAATTTTTTAACCGATAATTCCGTAGATATTGCTGAATCAATTTCTGCCATTAAAGAACTTAGAAGTGAATTGATTGAAATCTATAATTTACTTCAAAAAACTCATCAGGGGTAATTTTGAAAAAACAAACATCTCTTTTTGCATCCATAAATCCAATAGGCCAAAACATCTTAGAAAATTTTGACTTTATTTTACAAGATATACAAAACTTAAATACAAAACAACTTAACTTATTATCACAAGATATTCGTCAACTTTCTCATCAATTAACTGACGAACGCTCAAGTAGACGATTAAGTTATATGAATGATAAACGATTTTTAACTGCTTATTCTCGATATTTTATGTGGTGGAATCTTGTTCGACTTTGTTCTATTTTTGCTGCTCTTGATGAAAAATCTTTTGATAATTTGACAGATAATTCTTTCGCTTTAGATTTGGGTAGCGGTCCTTTAACAGTTGTTACTGCTTTATGGCTTGCTCGTCCGGAATTATGGAAGAGAAAAATAACTTTTTATTGCATGGACATATCTTCTTCAATTATGTCTTTAGGCGAAGAAATTTTTTTGAGTGTTGTTGCAAAAACTATTGCCTCATCACAAGATTCTGAAATTGAACCTTGGAAGATTATACGCATTAAAGGTAATCTTGGAACTCCACTAAAAAATAAAGTTAACTTCTTTTTTTGTGCTAATGTATTTAACGAAATGTTTGAAAATTCTTCAAACCCAATTGAACATATATGCAAAAATTATATTACTTCAATAGAAAAATATTTAATTAATAATTCCAAAGATACTACAAGTATATTTATTGCTGAACCTGGTATTCCTAGAAGTGCACGTTTTATTTCTTTAACTCGTGATGCCCTTATACGAAAAAATTATTCCATTATTTCTCCTTGTCCTCACATTAATTTTTGCCCAATGGATGGCAGACGCAAAAGTAAGTGGTGTCACTTTATTTTAAATGGTAAGCTTGCTCCTAAAGGATTACAAAAACTTTCTGAAGATTCTGGTCTTCCAAAAGACAGAGCAAGTATTTCTTTTATTTTTGCAAAAAATAATTATAATAAAATATCTACCATAAAAGATTCTAAGTTAAATTTACTCATAGCATCCGATTCTATCAAATTACCTAATAACAAAAAGGGTTATTATGCTTGTAGTGAAATTGGTTTAGTTCTTTATATAGAAAAAAATAATACAAATAACATTTCTTCCGGTATTTTTATTAAAACCGATATTAATATTAATGAAAAAAATTCATTAAACATAGATAAAAAATCCGGAGCTTATTTAATTTATGAAAAATAAATTTGCTTTTTTTTATCTAATATTTATTTTAAATTTTTTTTCTTTTTTTTACTCTTCTGCATTAAGTGTAAATAATTTCACTTCATATGAACAAAAAGAAAAACATTTATCTAAAAATTCTTTAATTTTTATTAATCCTGAAAAAGCTATTTTATTTATTACAAAAGCATATCCTGAAAAAATTATAAAATCCGGTTTTGATAAAAATAAAGAATTATGGTTTATAACTATAAAAAACAGTCGTAAAAAAAATACTTTATTTTGGTACGATAATTGTTTTTTACCTGAAGAAAATTTAAATGAGCTTTTAAATGTGACAAATATTAGCCAAAAAATAAATACACAAACAGAAACAATAAATATTAAATCAATATATGAACCTCTTTTTTATGAATATCCGGAAACTACTCCTGATCCGAAAAATTTTAGTAAAGAAAAAATTGCTCAAATAAGAGAACTTTCCTCTGATGAACATATTCGCACAGTACAACCTAAGGGCATTACATTCTTATTTAATGCACTTTATGATGGTGAAAGTGAAAATCTTATTCGTACAAATATTATTAAAAGCAATTTTTTTGGTATGCGAGTAAATATGCACAAAGATGTTATTCCTCATTTAAAAAAAGTTGAAGAAAAAATAAAAACTCTTGCCGTTACAAATAAAAAGATTCAAGCATTTATTGACGAAATTCATAGCATAGGCGGTTTCAATTGGCGCGATATTCGTTCAAGTGAAAATCGTTCAAGTCATAGCTGGGGTGTTAGCATTGATATTATGCCTGTTTTACGCGGTCGTCAAATTTATTGGGAATGGAGCAAACATTCTTTTGGCGATAAATGGATAACAACTTCGTTAAATGCAAGATGGATTCCGCCAAAAGAAGTTATAGAAGCTTTTGAAAGTGAAGGTTTTATATGGGGCGGTAAATGGGAACTTTGGGATAATATGCATTTTGAATATCGTCCTGAAATATTATCCCTCACTTTTAACAATTAAATTAAATATTAGTTAAATAATGTTTTCATTTCTTTTGCATATATATCTTGCATTTTATAACGCATTATTTCTTGCTTTGCAGAAAGTTCAACTCCAACTTCGAACGGCTTTGACAAAAGAGCAAATTTTCCAATTCTTTCAAAAAGTCTAAATCCGTTTTTACTATTTATTAAATTTTGAATTTCATTATCTATCATTTTTATAATTTCTGCATTTTTTAACAGTTCATTATAATCTTTAAATTGAATTGAATTTTCTTTTGCAAATGCTATTATTTCATCTTCTGACGGAACAATTAATGCAGCAAGATTTCTTTGATCTTGTCCAACAACTACAGATGTTGCAATATACTTACTTTCGTTCATTTTCATTTCAATCGGAAGAGGTTCAACATTTTCACCTCCACGCAAAACTATCGTATCTTTTTTGCGTCCGAGTAAAACTAATTCTCCTGTAACGGTTGTCATACCAATATCACCGGTATCAAACCAACCGTCTGCATCAATTACCTTAGCTGTAAGTTCAGGTTTTTTATAATAACCTTTCATTACAGTTTCACCTTTAATTTGTACAGTACCTTTTTGTCCAGGTCCTAAAATATTTCCACCATCATCAACAATACGAACATTCACTCCACGAATTGGTGAACCTGTTGTTCCAAAAATTGGTTTCGGTACAGGACGCACAGAAACAACAGGAGCTGTTTCAGTTAAACCATAACCTTCAACGATATTAAGCCCAAGTGCCCAAAAAAACTCATCAATATTTGGAGGAAGTGCTCCTCCTCCTGAAACACAACCCTTAAAATTATTTCCAAATTTTGCCCGCACTTTTCTGTATACTAAAACATCGCCCAAACTTCTAAGTGGATATAGTAGTAACCATGGAATAAAAAATAAAATCCATTTCAGTACTAGGAAATCATTTCTAAAACGTGCTTCTTTACGAAACATTTTTTTATCCATACGGCTATGAATAATTGCAATGTTTGTAAAAAACTTAAACAAAATATTTGTAATACCACCTTTTTTGCGCATAGCTTTATAAATGCCTTCATAAACTGCTTCAAAAACACGCGGTACTCCCGGTATAAAAATTGGATTTACTTTTTGAATGTCCGCAAGCAAAACACTTCCAATAGGTTTTGAATAACATAAACATGTTCCTTTAATCATCATTACATATTCACACAAACGTTGAAAAACATGCCACACAGGAAGTATACAAAGAACATTGCAACCGGCTTCCAAAGGAATACGCTCAACCAATTCGTCCAATTGAACGATAAAATTTTTATGTTGAAGCATTACTCCCTTAGGTTCACCGGTTGTTCCGGAGGTAAAAATAATACATGCTAAATCTTCTCTATCTCCTTTTTCAAATTCAGCTTCAACTACCCCTGAATTTTCTTTTCGGTATTTATCACCTTTTTCTAATATTTCAAAATATTTATATAAAGTAATTTTTTCTTTTTTTGCTAATTCAGCAACATCATCACTAACATCATCAAAATAAATTATTGATTTAAGCGTTGGTATTTCATTTTTTACTGATAATATTTTTTTTACTTGAAAATTATTTTCTGCAACAACAACTTCACAATCTGTAAATGAAAGAATATATGCTATATCTTTCTCCGGAGCGTCACATCCACGCGGAACATCAATCGCACCGATTCCCATAATACCCATATCCGCTTGAAACCACTCAACTCTATCATCTGCTATTATTCCTACATGGTCACCGCGTTTTACTCCGAGAGATAAAAGTCCGGCACCAAAACTATATGCTAATTGTAGTAGCTCTTTATACTTTACAGGTTGAAAATTTCCTTCTTCATCTTTTCTTCTTTGAGCATTTAAATCAGGATACTTTTTTGCAACTTCTCTCAAAATTTTTGGGATTGTATTTTCCATAATTTCCCCCATTAATTCTTCACTTTACAAATGGAACAAAATTTGTCATTTTGAAATATAATAACATATTTTTGTATTTAAATCAAATATATTACTACAAATACTACAATTGCCGACGAAAATTTCAAGAAATACGTTTTACATAAAACATAATAACTTTTCATCTCTTAATAAAAATGAAAACACTATTTATATAACCTAAAAAAATTATAAATTAATTTTTCTTTGATGAATATGCAGAAAAATGAGCATCTTTCTTTTCTTCCGCATAAAGAATTGCATTCATCACATCGCGGGCAATTTTATGTTCACTAATTGAATGAACACGTACAACTTTTACATTTTTTTCTGTGGCTATACCTGTTAAAATTGCCGAAGCAAAATCACGATTTTTAAAACCTTCTTCACTTTCTACATTTATATTAACACCTGATTCTGCCAGAATATTTATCAAAAATCTCTTTCTTGAAACACCTAAAAAAATTTCAAATCCCATTTCATGAAGAATATCAATATGTTTTATTAAAATAGCATTTTCTTTTTTTGTTAGTCCAAATCCTATGCCTGGATCTAACATTATTTTTTCATCAGGAATTCCTACCTCACGAGCAATTTTAACCGAACGTTCCAAATAAAATTTCATCGCATCAATGATATTCATCTTTTGCATCAATTTTTTTTCCGTTTCCATGAGAAAATTTTCATTACTTTTATTTAAATTAAATTGCGGAAAAATTTTACAGCTTTCATGCTCAGGACGGTATATTACAGGATTAAACATCAAAACGACATCTCTTTTTGCTTGTGCAACAACCTTTGCCATATTTGAATCCCCGGCAAAACCCGTAATATCGTTTATAATATCTGCTCCTACATCCAAAGTCGCTTTTGCCACTTCTGATTTCCATGTGTCAATTGAAATGGGAATCTTCGTACGTTTTTTTAATTCTTGAACAACAGGTACAATCCGTTTAATTTCCTCAGAAACAGGAACGAATTTTGAACCCGGTCGCGTTGATTCTCCTCCAATATCGAGCATACCTGCTCCCATTTCAACCAAATTTAATGCATGCGACACAGCTTTATCCATAGAATTCCAATTTCCGCCATCAGAAAAAGAATCAGGAGTTACATTTACAATTCCACAAAGAATAGGTTTTGGTTGTTGTGCTAAAATTTTCATATAAGGATTATACAATAAACTAGAGATATAAAGAAGTATAAAGTGTTATATACATTTTGTTAAAAAAAAAGGTTGTCTATTTATTACTAGACAACCTCTTTGATTTTGGGCCCACTTGGACTTGAACCAAGGACCTACGGGTTATGAGTCCGTAGCTCTAACCAACTGAGCTATAGGCCCTAATGTTCCTTTAATTTTATCAAATTGTTTCATTTTTGTCAATATTTCAATTTTTTGATGTCATAATACAAAGGGTTGCTAATTTTATGCCTACTTAATATACTTAATATATGAATAATAAACAAAATAATGAACTAGCCATTTGTGGTTTTGCCGCAGTAAAAGAATTGGAAAAAAATCAATCTTCACGTATTCGTCGTCTTTATTTTAATGCTGAAAAAGCACCTCTTTTTGGTGGTCTGTGTAGAAAACTTGCAAAACAAAAGGGCATATATAACCAGGTAGAAGATACCGATTTACAAAAACTTAGCGGTACAGTACATCATCAAGGTGTAGTTGCCATGATATCGCCTCCGGAAGTTTTGCCTCTAAACGAAGGAATTGTTCAACATTGGTATGATAATCCTCAACCCATTTTATATTTAGATCAAATTAGCAATGCAAACAATTTTGGAGCCATTGTCAGAAGTGCAGCTTTTTTTGGGATTGAATCAATTGTTATTCCCATAAATGATAATCAAGCTAATATTTCAACAAGCACTTACAGAATTGCACAAGGCGGAATGGAATATGTCCATATTTTTTCAGTTAAAAATCCGGAATTTTTCTTAAATGATATTGCCGGAAAAATTATTCGAATAGGCACAGATGTTAACGCTACCGATTCAATTGAAAAAATACCATTTTTTTGTGGTGCTAAACAAAATTCTGAAAATAACGAAACAAGTAAAGCTAAAAAAACAGCTCTTATAATTTTAGGTAATGAAGAACGCGGTATATCTGAAAACATAAAAAAAAGCTGCGACCATCTTGTTACTATTCCAACTGCCAAAAAAAACTTGGACAGCTTGAACGTTGCTCAGGCCGCAGCTATCATTTGTTATGAAGCTACAAAAATTTATTAAATCCTCATAGCTCAAATTATTTTACGAGCTCAACATCAAAACAAATATATGCTCCTCCAGGAATAACTCCCGCAATACCATTTGCACCATAAGCCATTTCCGGAGGAAGTACCATTTTTCGAATTTCGCCTTTTTTCATATCTTGAACCATAATATCAA
>JAAYNH010000005.1 GCA_012520945.1 Treponema sp.
ACCATATGGTTCTTCGCTTTCAATTTCTGCACCGAATTGTGACAAAACTGAACGAACACCGTCCATGCCTTCTTTGCACAATTCTTCTTCCAGTGGGAAGATGGTCATCAATTCATATTTTCTCATGTTGACTCCTTGTGGACTTATGGGAGCATCGTACGACACCCCAAGGGGTTTTCATAATATAGCAAATTTATTAACTTTGTTCAAGCACAACACAAAATATTATCAAGACAATATTTTCAAGACAATATTATCAAAACTCTTTTAAAATATCTTTCAAAATTAATATTGTTAAAAATTATATATGTCAAAAGTAATATATTTGCATAAATCATCAATATATATTAGAATATAAATTATGAAACATTTTGATTGTATTATTGTTGGTTCCGGTCCTGCTGGTTTGGGAGCTGCCTTTGAATTAAAAGAAAAACTTCCTAAAACTTCAATTTTAATTTTGGAACGCTCTAAAATATCTTCCGGTGGCCTTAGAAACGACTGCAAAATGAACTTCACTTTTCCTGTGGGCTTTCCAACGGAATATTGGACAAAAGAAAGTGCCACATATTATCTTGAAAAAATTGAAAATTTTTTAAAACCTAAAATTCTTAAAAAAAACAAATTTGATGTATATTCAAAAAGAGCTGAACGTATAGGTGTGGAACTTCTACAAATTCGACAAAGTCATTTAGGTACTGACGGTGGTATTAAACTAATTCATGAATTAGTAGAACGCTTAAAAAAACTCGATGTTATATTTTCTTTTAATGAAGAAGTAAAGAGTGCAGAAAAAGAAAAACGAATTCTACACACAAATAAAAATATATATTCTTTTGGAAATTTGATTGTTGCACCGGGAAGACACGGCTTTGATTTTTTAAGATGTTTTATGAAAAATTGTGGAATCGATTTTAAGGATAACTCAATCGATGTAGGTATTCGCATAGAAACACGATTAGAACATTATCCAATTGTTAAAGATTATTATGACCCAAAATTTTTATTTCCGGAACGAACACGCACTTTTTGTACTAATTCCGGCAATGCACACGTTGTTCAAGAAAAATATGAAACGGCAGACGGACATCTTTATTACAGTGTGAACGGACATGCCTACTCCAACGATATGAAACCAAACGGTTTAGTAAATTTTGCTGTCTTGCGTACAGTTTCATTTACTGAACCCATTGCTTCAGGACAGGATTATGCCGAATATTTAGGGCTTTTAGCCATGCTTACAGGAGGCGGTCATCCTATAATGCAACGAATTGGAGATTTTCGCATGAGAACGCGTACGACTGCCGATGGTCTAAACAATGATTTATATGATTTTGAGCCCACATTGAAAAATGCAACACCCGGCGATATTAGTCTTGCAATGCCATCAAAATTTCTTGACTCTATTTGGCGAGCATTGAAAAAATTAGACACAATTGTTCCGGGAGTTTTACATCCAAGCACTATTATGTATTATCCTGAAATAAAATTATATGCAAATAAACCTGTATTTGCCAATGATAATTTTATGGCTACAGATAATATCTATTTAATTGGTGACGGAGCAGGCACAAGTCGCGGAATTACAGGAGCATGGGCATCAGGAATGCGTGCAGCTGAAGATATTGCAGGTATTTAATTAATATTACCATAATATCGATATAACATGAACGGAAAACACACAAGGAATTAATATGAGAATTATTGGTGGCGTTTTGAAAGGGCAAATTTTAAAATGTCCGGTTGGAGTGATTAGACCTGCAATGGACAAAATGAAAGAAAGCATTTTTCAAATTATTGGCGAATTATCGCAAAAATCTTTTTTAGATTTATTTTCAGGTTCCGCTTCAATTGCTTTAGAAGCTTCATCACGTGGAGCTCAAACAATTTACCTCGTTGAAAAAGACAAACTCAAAGTTAATACGATTTTAGAAAATATTAAAATTTCTCCTGTTAAAATTCATTGCAAATTTATGTCTGCCGAATTGTTTTTAAAACGAAACAAGGAGCAATTTGACTATATTTTTTGTGATCCGCCTTTTCCATATAATTTTCACAAGGAATTAATTGATTTAATTTATTCAACCGGCTCACTTAAAAAGACAGGTATTGTTATGATTCATAGACCAAGTGAAAAAATATTACCGGAAATAATTAATGGATTTAAACGTGTTGATCAACGAATTTTCGGTCGCTCGGTTGTAGATTTTTATCAATATAATGTATAATATTTTATTACTATAATAAATACAAAATTATTTTTGATTTTTGTAAAAATATTTTGCTTTTATCTTGACTTTTTAATCATTTGTGTTATCATATAAATTGTAGAAGTTTAATTTGGATAGTTTATTATGAAATCGGATATAAAAAGTTTGTTTGACAATCAAAACAACCTTGATGGTTTTATAAAAACCACTGATTCACCTGTTCCTCTCACATCTGAACAAAAGGTCATATTGAACCGCAAAGGAAACATCTATTTTAACTCGGGAGATTTGTTAAGTGCACGTCGGTTATTCATTACCACCGGCTATTCAGACGGACTAATTCGTATTGGTGATAAGTATATGGAAGATGGTAAAGAATTACAAGCTCTAAAAGTGTATTGGTTGGCACGTAGTCAAAGAAAGTGTGAGCCGATTTTTCAAAATTTGGCAAAAGCCATTTCACTGTTATTACAAGAAAAGGATTAAAAAATATGAGTGATTACTTTCCGGAATTCAATGTTGAAGATTTTCCTAATATGGGAAATATTAGTTCTGAACAAAAAGAACAAATGGAGCAAATTTCCGAACTTTCAAAAAAAGGATATTTATTATTAAAAGATAATAACATTGAAGATGCAAAGGATGCTTTTTTTCAAATTCTCGCAATTGAGGATAATAATAACTATGCTTTAGTTGGTTTGGGTGATTCTGAGCGAAAACAAAATAACTTTAAAGAAGCAATTGAATATTATTCTCGTTGTCTGTCTTTCCATCCGGGAAATAATTATGCACTTTTTGGTCTTGCAGATTGTTACAAAGCATTAAATCAGTTTCACAAAGCAATTAAAATTTGGGAACAATATTTAGTTCATGATGACCGAAATATTACTGTTTTGACTCGCGTTGCAGATGCTTACAGAAAAATTAGAGATTTCAAAAAATCAAAACAATTATATCTACGTGTTTTAGATATGGAAGAAAATAATGCATATGCATTAATCGGATTAGGTCACTTACACTATGATTTCAAAGAATATAGAGATGCACTTTATTACTGGACACGTATGTTGGATTTAAACGAAATTGCAGTCGACATACGCGTTCTAACTTCAATTGGAAATTGCCATCGCAAACTAAAAACATTTGAAAAAGGTGTTATTTATTTTGAACGTGCTTTAGAAATGGATAGCAAAAACTTTTATGCTTTATTTGGCTTGGCAGACTGTTACCGCGGAATGAATCAACAATACCGTTCTGTAGAATATTGGAACAAAATTTTAGAACTTGATCCGAACAATAAAGTTATTTTAACTCGTGCCGGAGATGCGTATCGTAACACCGGTGATTACGCACTTGCAACTCAATATTATAACAAAGCATTAAATATTGAATTTGATTTATATGCTGTTTTAGGTTTGGCATTAATTAGTAAAGGAGAAGGTCGTTACGAAGAAGCTATTTCAAGCCTTTCACGACTTTTACAAGCAGATCCGAAAAATTATCGTCTTTATATTGATTTAGCAGATTGTTATATTAAATTAAACCAAAAACAAAAAGCTATTGATATTTTACAAGAATTTCATAAAACAGGTGTTAGAAGTCAAGCTGTAAATGAGATGCTAGAAAAATTACAATCTAATTCTCCCCTATAATGATTTGCCTTTCAGGACTTTTACCGGAAGAAATTTATTCTCATTTTAATATTTTAGAAAAATATCGCAGTTTACAAATTTTTAAATGGATTTCTTCAGGCATACAAAATTTTGATGACATGAAAAACATTCCCCAAATATTACGTAATGAATTAGCAAAGGAATCTGTAATTCGCTCATCAAAAATTACAGAAAAATTAGTTGATCCTGACGGTACCGTAAAATTACAAATTGAATTAAATGATAAACAATGCATTGAAACTGTTTTACTAATTGACAAACACGGAAGAAAAACAGCTTGTGTTTCATGTCAAGTTGGTTGTGCAATGAAATGTGCTTTTTGCATGACAGGTACATTAGGTTTTACTCGCAATCTTACTGTTGCAGAAATCGTAGAACAATTTTTCCACTTAGAAGATGAATGTGGCAAATTAGACAACATTGTTTTTATGGGCATGGGTGAACCAATGCTTAATTTGAATGAAATTAGAAAATCAATTCAAATTTTAACACATGAAAAAGGCAGAAATTTAAGTGGTCGACGTATCACAATTTCAACTTCAGGAATTATTTCCGGCATTTATGATTTAGCAGATAACGGTCCTAAAGTACGATTAGCTATTTCGCTTACTTGTGCAAATGATAAATTACGAAGCGAACTTATGCCTGTAAACATTTCTAATCCACTTTCTAAACTAAAAGAAGCTATTAAGTATTTTTCCGATAAAACACATAAACGTGTTACATTAGAAATTACACTTATACATCAAATAAATACGAATAATAATTCAATTAATGAGCTAAAAAATTTTATAAAAGGATTAAATGTTCACATAAATTTAATCGCATGGAATCCAGTTAAAAATCTTCCTTTCTTAGAACCAACAACATCAGAATGCAATAATTATATTGCTCAATTAGAAAATTCTAACATAAATGTAACACTGAGAAAACATCGAGGCAGAAAAATCTCCGGTGCTTGTGGACAACTTGGGAAAACTAAAATTATTTAATTATTTGCATTGTATTATTTTATGAATAATATATGTTTTTACGTCTATACTATTGATAATTTTTCATTTATTTAATATTATTAAGATATTAGGGGTACTTCAATGGAAAAGAAAATATATGTTGCAGGAATGACTGACGAAAAATGTGAAGCTAAAGTTAATGATGCTGTTAGCGCAATTGCCGGTGTTTCAAGTTGTACAGCTAACGCAATGAAAGCACATGTTATTGTAAATTTCGATGAAGGCACAGCCGGCATTGAAGACGCAATTAACGCCGCAATTTCCGGCTGCGGGTTTGACGTTCTTGGTTAATAAATAATTCTAAGTTTTATTTATTACCACGCCAGCTTGGGTTTTCAATTAACTTTTTGTCAAGGTCATTTAATTTAAATGGATAACTTTTTGAAAGACTTCCTGAAATTAATTTGACCTTAGATATTCCATCTTCATTAATAATAACAGAACAGTCTGTGTCTTTATCCTTAAATATGCGAAACATATCTTCGGCATTTTTTTTATCCAAATCAATTCCCAAAAAACCTTTTGCATATAATTCTGCTTTTTTCTCTTGTGAACAATTTGAAAAAATAAATCCTAAAAGATTTGAACCTTCCGCATTTGTAGCAGCATCATCACACAATGTTTTTGCAATCACAAATCTAGTGCCAATAATATCTGACTTTGTAAAAGAATCGTCACCACAAAAAAATGCCTTACCGCTGTAATTTACCATTTTGTTTCTCCATAACAAGTTTTTCTCAACTAGTTTTTTTATTATTATTTCAACAATCTCATCCGGATTGTATGGACCTGTGTCAATAAATAAATCAACAAAATCATAATTATTGTTATTTATCTTATAAATACGTTCATATCGATTTGTATCTTCTTGGTCACGCATAGCTGTAAATGTTTTAATTTGCTCAATATCACCACCTTCACGATTAAAAATACGATTTGCTCTCTGCTCTTCATTTGCATAAAGATATACTTTTAAATCAGCTTCTTTGAGCATCCAAATTGCTAAACGTGAGCTTAAGACGCAAGAATCTTGCATTGCCATATCCACTTGTTTAGTGTCGATTTTTATATCAAAACTGTCATCATTTTTTGCTTTTTCTATAATTTCACTTAATGTTAATCCTTCTTCTTCTGCTAATTGACGAAAAGTATAATTAATTAACTTAATACCTATTTTTTTAGCCAGTAATGTACTAACAGTTGTATTACCACATCCACTTTTTCCGGAAATTGCAATACGTATTTTTTTCCCTTCAGGAACTTTATATTCATTCATAAATCTAATTATATCAATATTTTAAAATAAATTCCACTATCAAAAATTATGGTAGTAATAATGACTTTATTTTTTTTTTGTTTTCTTGTAAAATATTTTTAATGCTACAAAAGAAAATTTTAGCGGCGCCTTCAATTAAACGGCTCCCAAGATACTTACACATAATTAAACAAGCTCAAATGGATGGTGCCGAATATATTTCTGCCACAACAATAGCCAATGAATTGCATCTTGTGTCAATCCAAGTTAGAAAAGATTTAGGCATTACAGGCATTATTGGGAAACCAAGAAAAGGATATCCCATATTACCATTGATTGAATCAATCGAACGATTTTTAAATTGGGATACGGAAAAAAAAGCAATCATTGTTGGTGCCGGCAACTTAGCAACTGCTTTAACAGGATATCCTGAATTTTTTAATCATGGATTAAAGTTTGTTGCTGCTTTTGACACGGATACAAAAAAAATCGGTAAAAATATTCACGGTGTTCCTGTCCTTTCCATAAAGCAACTTTCAGAAAAAGTAAGTGAATTAAATGCAACTATTGCAGTATTAACCGTGCCGTCAAAAGTAGCACAAGAATGTGCAAATATAATCACAAAAAGTGGAATTAAAGCAATCTGGAACTTTACTAATATAAAAATTAAATTACCCGCAGATGTAGTTTCTCAATTTGAAGATCTAACAAGTGGTTATGCTATGCTTAGTGTAAAAATGGATAGTATACATAATGACTAATGAAAATGAAAAATCAAAAGACGATTATCAAGCTGAACTTTTAAAAAATCGTTTAATTAAAAGATATAAGCACTTAAAAAAATGGGCTAAGAGAAATAATGTTTTTTGCTATCGTCTTTACGATAAAGATATCCCTGAGATTCCTCTTGCCATAGATTTATACATAGATGAAAATGAAATTGATCAATATATTCAACTCGCACTTTACGAAAGACCGTATGAAAAAGATAAAAAAGAAGAACAAATATGGCTTTCCAAGATGAGAAATACAATTTGTCAAGTTCTCGAAATTCCTGTAAGCAATGTTTATATAAAAATACGCCGTCAATTAAAAGATAATACACAATATGAAAAAACAAACAATGCAGAAAACGACAGAAAAATTATTATTAAAGAACAAAATGCAAAATTTTTTGTAAAAATGTCTAGTTATTTAGATACAGGATTGTTTTTTGATCATAGACCTCTGAGAAAAATTATTCGTGAAACTTGCACCGGTAAATGTGTTTTAAATTTATTTTGCTATACGGGAAGTTTTTCTGTTTATGCAGCACAAGGAAAAGCAAAATCAATAGATTCTGTTGATTTATCAAATACCTATTTAGAATGGGCAAAAGATAATTTTCTCTTAAATGGATTTAACATTGATGAAAAATCAAACAACATAAATTTCAAATTTCACCAAAATGATATTTTTATCTTTTTAGATAATGCACAAAAAAAAGAAAAAAAATGGGATATAATTATTTTAGATCCACCTACATTTTCCAATTCAAAAAAAACTAACTCTATCTTAGATTTAAATAAACAATGGTTTATTTTAGTAAACTCATGTTTACAACTTTTAAATCCAAATGGTATTTTGTATTTTTCAACAAATAGCAGAAAACTCAATTTTGATGAATCGTTAATTGATGATAACCATTTAATAATTGATATTACAGATAAAACTATTCCTGAAGATTACAGAAATACGAAAATTCACAGATGTTGGAAAATTCTAAAAGAATAAAAAAAAAAGCACAACCTGTTGTCTATTACAAAAGATTTGTGCCTTCTTATAAGTAAAAATGAAATTACTTTTTAATGTTAAAACGTTTATTAAAGCGTTCAATACGACCAGCTGTATCAACCAATTTTTGTTTTCCTGTAAAGAAAGGGTGACATGCTGAACAAATTTCAACTTTTATGTCTTTAACTGTTGAACGTGTTTCAATTACATTACCGCATACGCAAGTAATTTTTGTCATTTCATACTTTGGATGAATTCCGGATTTCATCATTGCCTCCAATTTATTTCTGGAACTTTGCCCGAAAATCGTCGCATAAAATTGACTGACCGCATTTCCACAAAGTCCATAAATTTAAAAGTTTAAAACATTATATCAAATTGTATAAATTTAATCTAGTCAATTTCTACGCTATTCATTGAACGTAAAAAAACATCATTATTACGAGATTTTTTCATACGATCAAGAATAAGCTCAATAATTTCAGCATCATCCATCGGATTAATAACTTTACGTAATATCCATATTTTTTGCAATTCTTCGTCTGTAAGCAAAAGTTCTTCTTTGCGTGTACCGGATTTCTTAATATTAATTGCAGGAAATAAACGACGATCTGCCAATTTGCGATCAAGATTAATTTCCATATTACCCGTTCCTTTAAATTCTTCAAAAATTACTTCATCCATTCTTGAACCTGTTTCAATCAACGCTGTAGAAATAATAGTTAAACTTCCGCCCTCTTCAACATTACGTGCGGCACCAAAAAAACGTTTTGGTTTATGAAGTGCATTCGAATCAACTCCACCTGATAAAACTTTACCTGAAGTCGGAACTGTTTGATTATATGCACGTGCCAAACGAGTAATTGAATCTAAAAAAATTACAACATCCTTTTTATGTTCAACAAGACGTTTTGCTTTTTCCAATACCATTTCTGCAACTTGAACATGTCGTGTAGCTTGTTCATCGAAAGTTGAAGATATTACTTCAGCTTTAATAGAACGTTCCATTTCAGTTACTTCTTCCGGACGTTCATCAATTAATAAAACTATTAGATATACTTCCGGATGATTGGCTGTAATAGCATTTGCAATTTTTTGCATTAAAATAGTTTTACCGGCCTTTGGAGGGGCAACAATAAGAGAGCGTTGCCCTTTTCCAATAGGACTAAACAAGTTCATAATTCGTGTTGAAAATTCATCACTTTTTGTTTCCAAATCAAATTTTTCATTCGGATAAAGAGGAGTCAAGTTATCAAATGGTATACGCGTTTGTGCATTACGAGCATCTTCATCATTAACAGTTTCAATACGTAATAATGCAAAAAATCTCTCACCATCTTTTGGAGAACGAATTTGACCGTAAATTGTATCGCCTGTTTTTAAGTTGAATAAACGAATTTGACTTGGTGAAATGTAAATATCATCCGGACCAGGAAGATAGCTGTTTTGTGGAGAACGCAAAAAACCGAATCCGTCCGGTAAAATTTCTAAAACTCCGGTTGAAAAAATTATTCCACCATGTTCAGTATGTGCTTTCAAAATTACAAAAATTAACTCTTGCTTTTTCATTCCGGCCATATCGTCTCTTTGTATGCCATATGATTCAGCAAAATTTCTCAAATCATGCATTCCCATTTTTGATAAATCATTAATGTTAATTCTTGGTTTTGACTCACGAAAATCATCATTAAAAGCAACTTGTTTTTCTGTTTTCAATGAATTTTGTTCGAATAAATCTTCACTTGAACTATTTGTATTTTGGTTTTCATTTGTTTTTGCAGAACTTTTTCTGACTCTAGTTCTCACAACAGCTTTTTCTTTTGTCGATTTTTTTTCAGTATTTTCAGTATTTTCTTTTTTTTCAATGCTTTCTTTTGTTAGATAGTCATCTGTTTGAGTAAATACTTGTTCTTCTGTATTTTCAAAATCAGGTTGTGAGTTTTGTTCCAAACCTTCGGAAAAAACTTCTTCTGAAGCATCAACGAAACGGCGTCTTCTTATAACTGCCATAATTTCTCCATATGTAAATGATTATTTTAGTAAGAATTTGTTAAAATAGGATTTTAATTATTATAAACATTTTAATTATTTTTGTCAACACTAGGCTGGTACTAATTAAAGGAACATTTTAATCGAATTAATTTATGGAAAATTTATAGAAAATAAAAAAAATATTGACAGATGCAATATGCCAACCAAATGTGTCCTACTATACCTATTGACAAAAATAAACTATTAAAATATAATGCTTATAAATTAATTAACGGGATGTAGCGCAGCTGGTAGCGCGTCTGGTTTGGGACCAGGATGTCGCAGGTTCAAATCCTGTCATCCCGAAAAAAAAGATTATTCTTAATTGAATAATCTTTTTTTTTATTTAATAATATAATATCACTATTTACCTGAAAGCTCTTTTTTCCACCGTGCTACCTTTTGCAATGCTTCCAAAGGTGTAATTTTATCAGTATCTATTGAAAGAATTTCATTTAAAATTAACTCTTCATCATTAAATAAACCAATTTCATTAAAAGTATTACTCTTTTTTTGCAATGTTTCATCTAATAAATTTTGATTTGCCTTAACAGATAAAGTATATTTTTCTGCACTTTCTGTATATGTTGCCTTTTTTTGTAAGCTTTCTAAAATTTCTGTGGCTCGATTAATTACATTTTTTGGAATACCTGCAAGTTGTGCAACATGAATTCCATACGAATTTTCTGCAGCACCTTCTTTAATTCGACGCAAAAAAATAATTTTACCATCTTCTTCAAGAACTTCTAAATAAAGCATACAAATTGACGGATGAAATAATCGCGTTAATTCATGATAATGAGTTGCAAAAAAAGTTTTACACTTAATTGAATTAAGCAAATATTCCGAAACTGCCCATGCAATAGACAAACCATCTTCTGTTGATGTTCCTCTACCAACTTCATCCATAATGACAAGACTTTTTTCTGTTGCACTATGTAAAATATGTGCAGTTTCTATCATTTCAACAAGAAATGTTGACTCACCGCGTGCTAAATTATCAGATGCACCAACACGGCAGAAAATTGAATCAACAATTCCAATACGTGCTTTTGTTGCGGGAACAAAAGAACCTATTTGAGCAAGCAAAACAATGAGTGCATTTTGTCGCAAATACGTACTTTTGCCTGCCATATTCGGTCCTGTAATCAAAGCAAAAGGTTTTGTAGACAACTGAGTATTGTTTGGCACAAACTGTCCATTAGGCAAATGTAACTCTACAACAGGATGCCTCCCTTCTTCAATTTCAAGAATCAAAGAATTTTCTACTTCAGGACAAACCCAGTTTTGTATAATTGCAGCATGTGCAAGTGAAGCACAAACATCCGTATATGAAATTTCAGTAGCTACTTGCATAAAATAATTTATGTGCATTGCAAGTTTTTCACGAATATTCAAAAAAAGTGATTTTTCAATTTCAATGACTTTTTCACCTGCCGTTAAAAGCTCATGTTCTAACTCTTGTAATTTATTTGTTGTATATCGATCTCCGTTGACTAATGCTCGACGTAAAATAAAATGCGATGGTACAGAATCAATTTTACCTTTTGTAACTTCAATATAATATCCAATGATTCTATTATATCGAATTTTCAAATTTGAAATACCTGTATTTGTCCTTTCTTCTTCAAGATAATTTTCCAAAATTTCATTAAAATTATTTTGTACTTTTTTCCAATGATCAAGCTCTTCTGAAAAACCATCTTTAATAAGACGTCCTTCATTTAATAAAGTACTAGGTTCATCAATAATGGATTGTTCAATAATTTCAATGCATTGCATTGCAAGATTAATATCACTTCCCCAAAATCCTAAATTATCTGTGAAATTACGAACATTAATCCAATTTTGTAAACTTTGTTTTAGTGCCAATATATCTTTTGCATGTGCTTTTTCCATAGCAATACGGGATGCTAATCTTTCAATGTCTAAAATACTTGATAAAATTTTTCTTACACTGCTAAGGGTTTTAGAATTATTAACAAATGCTGTTATGTGATTTTGTCTTTTTTTAATTTTATTTAAATCTAAAAGCGGTGTCATAATCCAAAATCGTAAAAGTCTGTTTCCCATTGGTGTAACACAGTGATTTATAGTTTCAAGTAAAGTAAATTTTGTTGAACCATCGTTTAAGTTATTTGTTAATTCTAAATTACGGCGGCTTGAATCATCAATTAAAACATATTCAGTTTCTTTATAAATTTTAATATTGGAAATTTGAGAAAAATTTTTATTGTTACGCATTGTATTTGACATTCGTACCAAATATTCAATCAAAAAACCGGCACTCAGAATTTCAGGAGAAGTTTCCGTCAAACCAAACGAACGAAGATTTGTCATTTCAAATTGTTTTAGAAGCCGTTTGTAACTAAGTTCAAATGAAAAATGCCACGCAGGATACCATGAAACAGAAATAGAAGGGTTTGATGAAAGAATATGTTTAATAACATTATCATTTTCCAAATCATTAGAAATAAGTAATTCTCTAGGTTGCAACCTACCAATTTCACGAGGCATAGCCGTTGATGTTTCATTAAAATT
The DNA here is from genome assembly GCA_012520945.1 of Treponema sp. Classification (GTDB taxonomy): domain Bacteria; phylum Spirochaetota; class Spirochaetia; order Treponematales; family Treponemataceae; genus JAAYNH01. The sequence continues at coordinate 12,497 of JAAYNH010000005.1, forward strand.
CCATGATGTTGCAAGAAAATCTCCCGTTGACACATCGATTGCGGCAAAGGAAATAAAAGTTTTTCCGGAGATTTTAGCTACAGAAAGAGAAGCTAGATAATTATGTATTGATTGTTCGAGATATTCTTCCTCAATTACCGTACCCGGAGTAATGACTTCGACAACTTTTCTTTCTGTAAGTCCTTTTCCTTGGGCAACTTCACCAACTTGTTCGCATATTGCAATTTTTTTTCCAAGTCTTAATAGACGAGCTATGTAAACTTTTGAGGCATGGTAAGGAATACCACACATAGGATTATCGCCACGACGTGTTAATGTTAGATTTAACAGTCTTGAAACTTCTACAGCATCATCATTAAACATTTCATAAAAATCGCCCAATCGAAAAAACAATACTTCATCTTGATATTCATCTTTAATGCTTTGATATTGAATCATCAAAGGCGTAATTTTACTCATTATTTACCTTTATGTTTTTATTTTGAAAGTTCATTAATAACTTTATCTGTAATATCAACTGTAGGACTATACCATAAAATTCCATTTGCTTGAGTTAAATTTAAAATCATACTTAAGCCTTCAGCTTCAGCAACGCGCCCAATAATATCATAAAGTCTTTCATAAAATTCATTTGATGATTCAAGGCGTTTTTTGATATTTTCCAATTCAATATTTTTAGCTTTCGTATATTCAGTAAGATATCTAGCTTTTCTTTGAATTTCAGAATCTACTTTTAACGCTTCATTTTCTTTTCCGGCATTTTGTAAATCTACTTTTTTTGATTGAAGTTTTTCTAATGCTTCAGCTTGTTTATTAATTTCAGCTTGAAAATCATTTTTTCGTTTTTCATAATTTCTTATAGCTGTTGATTCACGAAAATAAGTCTTATAAACACGTGCAGTATCTACAACACCAAACTGTGTTATTTTTTGTTGAGCAAAAATCATCGTTGAAATTAACAACATTAAAACTAAAATAATATTTTTCTTTAACATATTTCATTCCTTTAATTATTAGTAAGATTAAATGATAATACAAATTGCCAATCAGGTCGTCCACTTTTTCCATTAACGCCCCATTCAACTTGTCCATTTTTAATTTTAAATGTATTTGAAAAAAGAAAACGTATCGGAAATTGTGGTAAACAGAAACGCAAACCAGGACCAAAACTAAATCGCCAATTTTCAATATCCATATTCATATTTGTAATATGATTTTGTAAAGTAATAGCGTCCATAAATATATCAATGGCCAAAACTCCCGGAACTACAGGCATACGAAGTTCAACAATGTTTGACCATAAAACGGCTCCACGGAAATTATAATATTCTGTGCTTGACCAACCGCGTCCATTAAACATTCCATCAATGTATAAACTATTGCGTTGCGATAGTTTTGTATTTCTTGTAGGTAGAATAAATGAAAATCCGGAATATAAAGCAAGAATCATTTTAAAGTTCCATTTTTTTGTTACGGGAATATCAAACAAAGTTACGTATCCTTCAGCTTTTGTGTCGGAACGGAAGAAGAATTGTGTTTCCACAAAAGGCATCAACCCTGTCCATGATAAACGTTGACTTGCAAACCATCCTTTATTAGGATCGTAACTGATATCACGATCATCAACAGAAAAACTAGTAAAAACAGTATTACCAAAACCCCAATCAGCGTGGTATTCACTAATAGAATCATCATATGGAGTGTACAAATCATTATCATAAATATTTCTAAGCAAACTGGACGAAAAACCGCCGGAAACTGAAAAAATAGCAAAATCAGGTGTCCAACGACGACCTAATGACGCACCTATGCTCATAACCCAATTTTGATAACTGAAAAAATAATCTTCATCATTAAAACCGGTTGGCAAATAAATTTTTTGCAGTGCAGTTGCATTACTATGTTCAATATTAGCATTTAAAGAAAAAGTAATTGGTTGAGCAAAAAGCCAACGTTGTGAAAAACCTAAACCTACAGCCTGTTTTGTTTTTGATACTTCTACATTAGCAGAAATTGTTTTTCCTGTTCCAAATAAATTTGAATCTTGCCATTTTGCAAAAAAAGAAATTGGCCAAGCTCCCGGTTCTGTAACACCTGAAAATGTAACACCAAATTCTACGGATGTTGTTGATTGTTCTTCAAGATTCAAAATTAAATTCACAAGATTTTCTTCAGAACCGGGTTGGATATCCGGGATAATTGATGAAAAATATTGTGTGTTAAATAAATTACGTAAACCGTTTGTAACTTTTGCCTTACTAAAAATATCTCCGCTTTCCAAAGGAATTTCTCGTAAAATTACATAGTCCTTAGTTTTAGCATTTCCACGTAAAATCACTTTTTCAATATGACTTCTTTCACGTTCAACAATTTGCAAAACATATGATATATTTCTGTTTTCAACATCTTTTTTAGCCTGAGGAATAAACTGATTTGATGTATATCCGTTTTCATAGTACAAATCTGAAATCGCCATAAAGCTTTCTTGAATTTTAAGTTTGTTATACATTGTTCCTTGTTTAATTCTAACAAGATTCATCAACGTTTCAGTATCAAAAATTGTGTTACCTATAATTTCAATACCACCAAAACTATATAAAATTCCTTCACGAATAACAAAAGTCAATGTAATTTCATCACGTTTTTTTTCTTCATTAGGCTTAATATCACGACGAACATCTAAAATTTGTGCATCGGCGTATCCGCGGTTTTGATAATAATCCAAAATTTTATATTTATCCTGTTCAAGTTTCACTTCTTCAAAAGCACCGTCTTTAAAAGGTTTTTTTTCTGACAGTTCCATTTCTCCTTTTAAGGTTTTTGAATTTACAACTTGATTTCCTTCAAAATTAATTGCAGTAATAATAGATAAATTTCCTTCTGTAATTTTGAACATTATTGTTGTGTCACTTTCACGTTCATTAATTGTTGACGAAACTTTAATATTTGTATAACCCTTTGCCAAATACAAATCACGAATAGCTCTTTCTGACATAAGAACTTTTGCTTTATTATAAACATCGCCCGTTTTAATAGATATTGTTTCATCAAGCTCCATTTTGCGTATAGTTGAATTTCCACGATATTCAATTTTTGTAACAATCGGTAATTCAATAACTTTAAAACGTAAAACTACAGCTTCTTTTTTTTCATCAACAGCAACTGCAGTCGGTTCAATATCATCAGTAAATAATTCCAGTGCATAAATCTTTGACAATATTTCACTATATATTTCATCAGAAAAAACTTTACCAATGTAACGATTTACAATTGGTATAACATCTGTTGAAGAAACATTTACAAGTCCATCAAATTTTATATCTCTAATGGGTTTACCATAATACCAGTTTTCATCTTCTTGTGCATTTAGACAAAACAATACTGCAAATACTAACAGTACAAAACAAAGCACGTATTTAATACGCATATGCCCCCCTAATTTACAACTGAACTTTCCATGACACACTAATTGAAGTATAAGGGACCCATAATCTATGAGATTTTCCCAATTCAGGAGCTAAACTCCATCTAAAATTTGCAAATGGACTTGCCATTTCAAAACCCATTTCAGGCTGAAATTCCAAACCTTCTAGTGTTGACTTGTCATTAATTTTATTTTCATTATATGTAAGGTGACCCATGAAGTCCCAATACAACGCATTTCCAAAGTACTTACCTATATAAACAGTTGAATTATCAAAAAAGTTACCAGCAGTGAGCTGAGAATTTCCTGAATTCACATTTAAATAAGAATTCATTGCATTTTGCAAAATAGAAGTACGTAACGAAAATATATCAAATTTAAAGAAATCACGCAATGAGTTTTCCATTTGTTTAAATAATGTCATTTGAATTACCATTTCACCTCCAATTGCTAAAAGAGAAGGTAAAAATTTTTCATTTTTCATTGTATCAGTAATACTTAAAGCAAGTAACTCCATAATTTCTTTTTCAGAACGAGCAGGTATAGATGAAAACACAGGTATAAAGTTTGAAAAATGTTGATTTTTAGTTGCTAAAATTATACGAATTAATTCACCGTCAGCATCACGTTCTCTTGTTTCTGCATGAACAGTAATTGTCGGATCAAAAACATCTGCTCTTTCATTTAAAACCAAACGCCCTTCACGTAAATAAAAGTTCCTATTACCGTAAGAAACTTCTCCACCGCGCAAAACCAAATCACCTTTTAACTCAAAATGATTTTCAAGCGTGTTCATACTAACAATAATTTCAGTTTGCGGAGCAACCAACGCTCTCATAATTGGACTTCTTTTTGATGGTGCAAAAACTTGAGAACGATGTCCTATCATTATTTTTAAATCAATTACTGTTTGAAAATCATTAGATATAACAGCACTAGTATTAGTACTATAAAAAGGTGAAAATACACCGTCAACATTTTCTACAAAAATATTTCCACGAACATCCACTGAAGTCAAACCGGCTTCAATTCCTAAATCTATTGCCGCATCTCCTTCAAAATTCATAAAATCAAGTTTGAATCCGGCTTTTATATATTTATTTTCAATAGAAGTAATTTTAATTTTTATATTATCAAAAAACCATCTGTCAAAAGTCAATGCTAATGAACCAAAAGCAACATCCTCTCCTTTTAAATTTTGAATATATGTTTTATCAAAACCAAAAATATTTTTTTCTGCATAAAAATCAACATAACGAGCAACTACTTCTTCATTCATATAATCAGGACTTGTAAAACGAATATTATTTCCCATTAAATTACCTGAAAATTCAGGATCTTGAATTAATCCGCCAATATGTAAGTTACCGCTAACAATTCCGTCTACAAGTTTAAAACTTGGTTGTTCAATAAACCGAGCAAATGTTTTTGTTTTCAAAATAAAATCTTGGACAGAAATATCACAAATATCTTTTGTAACTTTTCCTGAAGCAACAAAACTAAAAGGTAAAGATTTTTCCAATGTAAGAAAGCATTCACCATTATCTGCATAAAATCCTTGAACTTGTGAATTTTTTCCACCAAAAAAATTCAATCGATTTTCTGTACGAACAAACTGACATTTAACATTTTTATAATTACCCCAAAATTCAGATTGCACCAATGGTAACTCTATGTCAACTTTAAATTCTTTTGGAATTTGAATATCAAATAAATTAAAATTTTTAATTTGTTTAAATTCCATTAAGTTTTGAATTTTCATAATGAAATCACTTTTTAAAGAAGATGTTTGTTCATCAAAAACATAATCTCCTTGAAACAATCCACTAAAATTATTTAAATCCAAATATAATTTGGTATTGGAAATTTTATGATTTGCATAATTAACTTTAACACCATCCATTGAAACAATTCCATCTTGCAAAGAAACATTTCCTACAATAGAAAAATTATCTTTATTAATTAAAAAATTAGATTTTGAAATATTTACAACAACTCCAGGATTTTCCAATGTCCCTAATGCAGAAATCGTGCCGGAAACTAAATTCTCTTTTGGTTGATTTTGTAAAAATCTTGCAGAAGGAATTTCTAATATTGTAAGATTGGCATTAAAAAAAATATTGTTAATAAATTTCTCATCTGTAAAAAGCATTTTTTCAGGATTGCTTATTTCGAAATTCAAAGCATAAGATTCTTTATTCAACAAATTTTTAAACCTTAGTTGTGTAGAAACTAATTCTAAAATATTGTTATTAAATTGCCACATTACAGAACCGGTCCCATTTACAGTGGAAATAGTGTCTGAAAAAATAATATTTTCAAACATTGCACCAAACGGTTCAATTTTTCCTGAAATAAAAAGTTTGGGTTTAGTAAAAAAATTATTTGTCGTTTCATTAATTTCAAATTTTGTAAACTGAAAAAACCAATCATTAAAATCTTCAAAACGAAATTCACATTCTGTGGATGCTGAAAAAATATAATTCGATAAAGCTATAGGGAATGATTCAAATACAAAATTTCCAAAAATACTTTTATCAAAAGAAACAACGGCATTTAATCCGTAACTTCCGTTAATTGACAAATTTTTAAAATTATTAAACATACCGTAAAATTCATAAGGAATAGAATTAAAATTAATATTTGTTGAAAAAATAATATCCTTATAGTTTTCTGAAAAATCAGCATTTAAGGTTACCTGAAAAGCTTGATCAGCAAAAAGGCCATCACATTGAGTAATTGAAAAACTGAATTCATTACCATCAAAAGAAAGCAATGCAAATTCTTTATCCTTTTGAGTGTTAGCACAAACTAAATAAGGAACATTATATGTAATTTGAGAAAAATCACTTAAAACATACATTTGTGTTGTCATGACGAACGGTAAAAAAAACTGCTTTAGTGCAGTTAAATTTTTTCCATTTTCATTATCAAGAAAAAATTGAACTGAAGATAAAATTGCATCAATTGCAAAATTTTCAATTTCCAACTGACTTTGCACAAACTGTTTTTTTTCTTTTAATAAACTTCCGCTTACCAATAATTTTCCCGGTTCACCAAATTCCAAGTGTGTAAAATCAAAAAGTTCCAAAGAAAAATCAACGGAAGTTTTTTCGGGAATAATTTCTGCCTGAATTGCAGAAAAAAATTGTTCACCAAAATAAACTTGAGGAATAAAAAACATGAAGCCTTTATCCAAAGGATCAAAAAAAACTTCCGTTTCAAATGAGTTACCATTACTAAGCGAAACTTTATTAATATTCAAAGTTCCCTGCGGTTGTAATTTATTAATATTAAAACTACCTTCATAATTCGCGGATAATATTTTTGAATCTATTTTTAAATCTTTAATATTTACAGTATTTTCATTACCATAAAATTTTGTTTCAATTATAGTACCACCTAAAAATTTTTTGGGTAATGTAAAAACCAAATTACTCTCATAATTTGCATTAAAATTTTCTACATTAATTTTTGCATTTAGTCGTCCATCTATTTTTGAAAAATTTAAATCTGTTAACATATTTTTTTTATCTTTAATTTTAGCTATTTTAAATGGTTCAAATGAATCTGCATTAAAATAAACATCTGCAAAATTATAATTCAAATCATAAATTAAATTAATAGAAACATTTTGAACACTTTGTAATATTGATGCAGAAACAGAATCTTCATTATAGCGTAAAACAAGTTGTAACGGTACAACTTCAAAAACCTTATTATTAAATTTAGAAAGTTTTATTTGAACAACACTATCTTTTAATTTTTCAAAAATATTTGCTGAAAGAGAAAAATTAGCTATTGTTATTCCTCCAAAATTTACACTTTTTTTTAAAGGAATATATTTTGTATTTCCATTTGCTTTTATATAAATTCGTTGATTTTTTTCATCTTGTTTTACTGAAATCTTTTTAAATTCGCTTTCGGTACTAAAATAATCATTAGAAAATTTAATATTTAATTTTTTAACATTAATTTCAAAAGGTAATTGAATATTTACATTTATCAAATCTAATTTTTTTTTGACTTCCTCTGTATTTTCAGTAGAATTTTGTTTAAGTATCGGTAAAATTTTTTTTGTAAAATTTTCATTTTTTAAAACATCATATGTCAAAAAAACTTTATCCAAAGTAATTGAGCCTATGATTTTATCTAATTGTCCTGAAAAAACATTTAGTAAATTATAATTCACAGAAATTTTATTTATGCTTGCAATTTTTTCTAAAGTTTTTTCATCAATAGCATTAATATTATATATTTTTAAATTTATCAAAACTGCTGGAGAAATTTTCTCATATTCTAGAATAATACCGGTTTTTTCAGTAATTAAATTTAACAAATTATTTGTAATTTTATTTAATTCAGCTGTTAAACGATTATACATTGGTCGCATAGCAAAAATCGAAAAAATAATAATGAGAATCACTAAAATATTGATAAAAATAATTCTTTTGCTAGCCTTTTTGTCCATAATTTATCCTTATAATACTATCATTTTTTTTACATTTATGGTAGATATATAACGCTATGATATTGAAAAATTTTATTGTTTTTGAAGGTATTGATGGTTCAGGAACCTCAACTCAAATAGAAATTTTAAGTAAAAAACTACCTTCTACAGGTGTAAAATTTCATACTACCTTTGAACCGACAGAAAGCCAAATAGGTAAATTTTTAAGAACTATTTTAAAAGGTGACATAAAATTTGACAATCGAACTCTTGCATACTTATTTGCAGCAGACAGATGTGAACACGTTTTTGGAGAAAATGGCATAAAAAAAATGTGTTCGTCCGGCACAATCGTTATTTCAGACAGATATTTATTTTCCTCCTTAGCATACCAAAGTGCGTCCTGCGGCATTGAATTACCAAAAACATTAAATAGTTTTTTTCCTTTGCCTGAAATATTATTTTATTTTCAAATAAATCCAGAAATTTCATTAAACCGTGTTTTATCACGTGATGGTAAAAATACTGAAATTTTTGAAAATTTAGAATACCAAAAAAAAACATCATCATGGTATGAAAAAATAATTAAATATTATGAAACAAATAAAAAAAATTCTGAAAATAATATGCACATTGTAAAAATTGATGCGTCGAAATCTATTGAAGAAATTTCACAAATAATATGGACTGAAGTATCTAAATTGCCGATAATAAAATTGTGAAAAATTTTTATAAAGATAAACTGAAATTTATTTCAATTCTCATTTTTTTTATTTTTCTTCCTTTGCATCTTTCAAGCTGGATTGTAATGTATAAAGAAGAATATTTTAATCTTTATCATATTCATTATAGTCAAGATCCCGATGATTGTATTGAAAATATATATTGGCTTGAAAAGGCGTGTAAAGCTGATTTTTGTAATCCTCAATATGCATTAGCAAAAATTGAAAATAAAAAAGAATGGGAAAAATATCGATATTTATTTAATATGCATTTAAATTTAAAACTAATTGAACAGCATTTGCGTCTTGGCCGCATTTATGATAAAAAAGTTGCATATTTTTATGACGCTCCTTGGAAGGATGAATATTTACGTGATTTAACTTTAGCTCAAACTTGTTATGAAACAGGACTTGCATATTGGACTGAAGCAAAGCTATGGGCAGAAAAAGCAAATCAAATTCAATTTCAATTTTTATTTATAAACGGCTTGGAAAATTGGGAAGATGAAAAAACACGTATATATTCAGGAAAATTAAATTATGAAAAAATGATTAATCGTGAGTTAACACGTTTGAATAAAGTAATTGACGAATTTACAAAAATGGATAAAACTTATTAAAATAATAAATAAAAATTAATAGGATATTTTAAATGGAATTCTATACTGATATAAAATTTTATAAACAAATTGATGATGTTTTTTTTGAAATAAAAAAACAAAAAAATAAAATCATAAAAATTACCGACACAACAATTGCAAAAATTTATCCGCAAATTATTGACGAAAATACACTTATAATAAATTCCGGTGAAAAATTTAAGGATATTAATTCTGTGTGCAAAATTATCGAATTTGCTTTAGAAAAAGATTTAACGAGGCATGACACTTTTGTCGGAATTGGTGGCGGAGTAATTTGTGACTTAACGGCTTTTGCATCTTCAATTTATAAACGCGGTGCAAAACTACATTTAATTCCAACAACACTTTTAGCAATGGTTGATGCGGCAATTGGTGGAAAAACCGGTTGTGATCATGCTGGCAGTAAAAATATGATAGGTACATTTTTTCCAAGTCACGTTTTACACATAGCAAGTAACTTTGTTCAATCACTAAATGAAAAAGAATTTTTATCAGGATTAGCGGAAGTTATAAAAACGGCCCTTCTTTATGATAAGGATTTAACCGAACTATTAGAAAAAAATTCAGAAAAAGTTTTATTACGTGATAAAGAAACAATTAATATAATGATTGAAAAATGTGTAATTGCAAAATGCAAAATTGTTAAAGAAGATTTGCATGAAAAACATATTAGAAAACAACTCAATCTTGGGCATACATTTGCTCACGCTCTTGAAAGTATTTCAGGTTTAGGAAATCTCACACACGGAGAAGCTGTTGCCTGGGGGATTGCCCGTGCTTGCCAATTAAGTTTTAATTTAAATATGTGTAATGAATCATATAAAAAGAGAACATTTTCTTTACTTGAAAAATATGGATTTGAAACTAAGACAAAACATCCTCAAACAGCTTTAGAAATTACTTCTGAGGATTTTTTGACAGAAATGCGTAAAGACAAAAAAAATTATAATCAAAAAATCACAGTAATTTTACAAAATGATTTGTGCGACACTGAAATACTTGAAGTTTTAGATGATGATATAAAAAAAGTATTATAAAAAATTAAAAAATCATTTTAGGTAAAAACATAAAAAAATACATTTTTCGCTAAAATCTTATTGACAATATTTTTATATTAATATATAGTTTAATTCGTTCAGCTAATGAACACATTCCCCTATAGCTCAGTCGGTAGAGCAACGGACTGTTAATCCGTGAGTCGTTGGTTCAAGTCCAACTGGGGGAGAAGTTTTTAGTTAAAAATATTTATTTAATTTATGAAAAATAGAGTTTTATACTCTATTTTTTTCAATTTTTATGCGGGGATGGTGGAATTGGTAGACACGCTAGCTTGAGGTGCTAGTGGCGCGAGCCGTGGCCGTTCAAGTCGGCTTCTCCGCAACAAAAAAAACTTGCATAGTTAAATATTTTACAAGTTTTTTCGGTTTTTTTTCTTCCTATTTTCAGTCAATTATTATTTACTAAATCAAAATTTAAAAAAAAGCCACTGACTTCATCAGTGACTCTTGAATTAAGTTTATTTTTCTAAAATCTACACATTACATTCCTAAACTTTGCATAAACTTAGCTTGCATACCTTTGTTTTTTGTCATTTTTTTCATCATAAGACGCGTTTTTTCAAATTGTTTTATAAGACGATTCACTTCCGCAACGGATGTACCCGAACCTTTAGCAATTCGTTTTCTTCGACTTGGACCAATAATCAAATGATTTGAACGTTCTTTTTTTGTCATAGACAGAATTATAGCTTCTTGAATTTTCATTCCACTTGAATCAATATCTTGATTTCCAATTTGTCCTGCTAGTCCGGGAACCATTTCAAGCAATGACTGTATCGGTCCCATTTTCTTCACACTTTGAAATTGATCTAACATATCTTGTAATGTAAACTCATTTTTAGCAAGTTTTTCTTGAAGTTTTTCTGCTTCTTTTATATCGATAGTTTCTTGTGCTTTTTCAACTAAAGAAACAACATCTCCCATACCTAAAATACGACTTGCAATGCGATCCGGATGAAATGGTTCAAAATCATCAATTTTTTCACCTGTACCAATAAATAGAATTGGTTTACCCGTTATTGATTTTAGTGAAAGGGCTGCACCTCCACGAGCATCAGAATCAAATTTTGTAAGAATTACACCAGAAAGACCAAGACGTTCATCAAAAGTTTTAGTAATATCAACAGCATTTTGTCCTGTCATTGAATCTGCTACTAAAATTAACTCATCTGGATTGAGAGCTTTTTTAATACTTTCAATTTCTGTCATCATTCCTTCATCAATTTGCAAACGCCCTGCTGTATCAACAATGAGTGTATCAATGCCGGCTTTTTTGGCAGCTTGAATTGCATTTTTTGCAACTTTTAGTGCATCCTTACTGCCCTCTTCTTTATAAACAGGAACGCCAATTTTTTCACCAAGAATACTTAATTGTTCAACGGCAGCAGGGCGAACCAAATCACAAGCTACCAACATCGGTTTACGACCTTGTTTTTGCAAACGAAAAGCTAATTTTGCAGCAGAAGTTGTTTTTCCGGAACCTTGTAAACCAAGAAATAATATTACGGATTGAGTATCAGGACCTTTTAATTTTAAATCGGTTTTTGTGTCTCCCAAAAGAGCAACAATTTTATCTTGAACAATTTTTATAAATTGTTGACCGGGATCAACTGCACGAAGAACTTTTTCTCCTTTTGCTTCTTCAATCGTGCTATTTACAAAACGTCGAACAACACGCAAATTAACGTCAGCATCAAGTAATGCAATTTTAATTTGCTCAACAGCTTCTTCTATATTTTTTTCGGTAATTGTTGATTTTCCGATAATTTTTCTAAAAACATCATTAAAAGTATTTGTAATTTTTTCAAGCATACGTTAAAAGCTCCTTAAGAAAATCCAACGGTTCGATTTCACGATTTAATATTCTATACAAACCATTACTTATTGGAAGTTTAACATTTAATTTTTGTTGAATTTCATTAATATATTTACAAGCAACAACACCTTCGGGAAGATAGCCGATTCTGTCAATATTTTTAATCAAATCGTCCAAATTTTTAAATGGAGCAAGTATATTTTTTTTAATAATATCATGACCAAAACGACGATTACGTCCATATTTACTTTTACAAGTTACATGCAAATCTCCAACGCCTGCAATTGATGAAAAAGTTTCAGCATGAGTTGCCCCCATGGCAAAACCAAGCGTTTGAATTTCATTCAAACCTGCCGCCAAAAGAAAAGATTCCGTATTATCACCAAACAACTCAGATGTTTCTGCAATTGCGTCCAGACAACCATATACAATGGCAATTACGTTTTTGGCAGCGGCACAAATTTGCACGCCTATAACATCAAGGCTTGAAAAAACCATTAGCCCCTGGACTTTCATTAATTCACGAAAACGAATTGAATTCATTGGATTTTCACTGGCAGCAATAAGCCCTGTAAGTTTACCCATGGCAACTTCTTCTGCATGACTTGGACCGGCAATATAAACAATAGATTTTCTATAGAGCTCCGGCAAAATATCTTCTAAAGTTTCCACAATAAGTTTAGGACCGTTTGATGAAGGTACAAAACCTTTGGTTAAAACGCCAATACATGTGGAACCATCAATAATTGAAGGTACGTCTAAAATTTGTGAAACGGTTTTTTTTAAATATAAAGAAGGACTTGCAATAATTAAAAAATCTTTGCAGTTACTTGCTTCTTTAATATCGTTTGTTGCAGTTATATTATCTGAAAGTATAAAATTCGGCAAAAAAATTTTGTTTTCATGTACAGAATTTATAGAATCCACAACATCTTTTTCCATTGCCCAAACTTGTACTTTATGTTCGCCACGAGCTAGTGCTTGTGCTATAGCTGTTCCCCAAGCACCTGCACCGATTATGCCAATATTTTTACTCATCAAAAATCCTCCCATTATTGAAATAATCGAAATTCATTAATTAAAGCCAAGAATTAATTTCATCATTCCAATCGAAAATTTCGATACTGTTAAAAAAAAGATTTATTTCGCGCTCTGCACTTAAATTACTATCAGAAGCATGAATAATATTATGTGGAGTATGTAAACAATAATCACCGCGAATTGTACCCGGTATAGCCTCCTCAACTTTTGTCGCACCTACAAGTTTACGCACAACTTGAACACAATTATCTCCTGCCCATACCATTGCAATCACAGGAGCAGATGTAATATATGAAGTTAACTCACCAAAGAAGTTCTTGCCTTCATGTTCTGCATAATGTTGTTTTGACAACTCATCAGAGATTTGCATTAATTTCATTGCAACAAGGCGTAAGCCTTTTTTCTCAAGCCGTGAAATTATTTCTCCGGCAATCCGGCGATTTAAAACGCCCGGTTTCAGCATTACAAAGCATTTTTCCATAACATCATTATTATAACTATTAAAAAGATATGTTTCAATATAATAAAATTATTTTTCAATAATAAAATACTATTACCTTGACTCACTAAATAATAAAATATAAAATAATACAAGATTTTACTATAATAAACAAGAAAACACAAAAACATATCGTTATAATTTACTAAATTTCGTTTAAAATTATGTGATTAGACAATTACTTTAGGAGGTCTTTTATGAAGCGTTTTATTAATATACTTATAATATTAGCCATATCTTTTTCTTTTTATGCATGTAAGCTGGATATAATATTACCTGCTAAAGCAGAAAAAATATCTATAACAAAAAAAGGCAAGATTATTGATTCATATTCAACGATAAGAGTTTTTGAAGGTGAAAGTTTTGAATTAATTGTTAAAATTATTCCTGAAAATGCAGAAGATAAAACAATTATTTTAAATTATGCATGATAATACTTTATTATAATGCATAATTTCAGAAAATCGTTATCAATTTACAGCAAGTCAAATGGAAGATAACATAAAAACATTAAGCTTAAATTTCAGAGGAAACGGAACAAAAAACAATGTCCTTATTAATATTGAAATTTATAATAAAAAACCTTAAATATTAGTTATGAAAATGTAACGGATACAAGTTTGTTACCAACAACCTTTAACAATTATGAAGCAACGGAAATTCCTGAAGTTGTGAAAGAAAATTATGATTTTGAAGGCTGGTTCATTAATGATATTCAATTTAATTTTACCACACCAATTGTTGAAGACATAGGTTTGACTGCACGCTG
>JAAYNH010000015.1 GCA_012520945.1 Treponema sp.
GCATTTTAAAAATAAAAACACTCTTTTTACCGCAATGCAAAATCATTTAGCGGATTTATTTTTTCCGATTGTTTCACCCTATACAATAAATAATCAAAAAGAAATTATTATGAAAATATTGAAATTTATTTTACATCATAAAGAATACATATATTTTTTTATTATTAATTTAATAAAACCAGGAAATTTTGAAAAAAAATTTGGTCTTGAATTAAAGTCTCGTGGTGCTCATTCAATTTTTAATATTTATGATAAAAACATGAATTTAATAGATAAAGAAGCTTACATAAAAATTGTTTATGCCTTTGTTACTGCTTTATTTTTTGTTGTAAATTATATGAAAGAAAATGATTCAAAAATAAACTATAAAAGTGAAGAAATTTTCTGTACGGATGTAACAAACCTTATTTTACACGGTTTAGATAATATAGAACCTTTATGCGAAAAACGTATGAATGAACTTACTTCCCTTGCAAAAATCGACACATCAACTCTTCCGGAAGAAGACAAAATTTTTAATGCAATTGCAAAAGTAACTCAAGAATTCGGTTTCCCTGGTGTTACATTAGAACGCGTTGCTCAAAAACTTGGTCTTGCAAAAAGCAGTTTATATACATACTTTTCAAATAAAAAAGACATGATAAAAGATTTAGCATTGAAGGAAATGTCTACCCTTATAAATATCATTCATGAAAAAGTTCTTTTAGGCAAAGATTTTTCCGAACAAATTTTTTTACATTTACAAAGTGAATTTAATTATTTTAAAAAAAGAAATTCTTTAATTTCAGTTTTTGGTTGGCTCAGTATTCAAGGTGCTTTTAATAAAGAAAAAGCATTAAAAATTATACATCTTCATTCAAAAGAAAAATATAAGAATAAGTATGATCATAGATGGTTATCTGTTTTAGTTGTTGCAGTTTAGTTCAAGGTTGCAAACATAAATTTAATGAAACGGATTTTGATAACGCAATTAAAACTTTGTATCAATCAATAATACAAGGTATTTATTTATAGGGAGATAAAATGAAGAAATTTGTATCCGGATTATTTTTACTTTTATTTTTGTGTGGAAATATGTTTGCACAAAAGGTATCGGAAGTAAAAACATTAACTATTGACGAAGCAGTAAACTATGCTATTCAAAATAGTCGTACATTAAAATCTGCATCAATTGATTTGGAAATAAAAAAAAGAGCGAAAGATAATTGCTGGAATGTAATTATACCTAGCTTAACCGGATCTGCAACGATTAGCCGTGTAAATGAGTACAACAATATGATGGGCTCCATAATGAGTGCTATCAACTCGATTCCAGAACCGCAACCAACTGAAGCGAATTATTGGACTTTTGTTGGCAATGTAAATGCTCAACTAAATTTAAATCTTGCATTAATTCAAGGTGTAAAAGCAACAAAAGCAAACTATGAAGCCGGTTTAATTACTTGGGAACAAAATTTAAAAGAAACAGAGCTAAATGTACGTAAAATGTTTTACGGAATTTTAATGCAACAAGAAAGCATTAGTTTACAAGAAATAAATTTTGATAGTGCAAAAGAAAGATATGAACAATCAAAGAAAAATTTTGCTGGCGGATTAGTTCCTGAATTAATGCTTTTACAAGCTCAAGTTTCTTATGAAAACCAAAAACCTGCTTTAGAAAAATCAAAGCAAGCTTTTTTACAGCAGTTAGATATGTTTGCTTTTTTACTAGGTATGCCTTTTGGAACAAAATTACAATTAGTGGGCGAAATTAAACCTGAGTTTAAAATTTTAGATGCCAAAAATCTTGTTTCACAATATTTAAACAATCGCCTTGATGTTCAATCAATGCGTAAAAATCTTGAATTAACACGTATTAGCTTGGCAGCAAATAATCTTTCAACTTATACTCCTTCATTAAGTTTAAATTATGGTTGGCAACCGATTATTTCTTCAATTGATTCAACAGATAAAAATACGTCAGGATCTTGGAAAAATCCTACAGATAACGGCAGTTTCAGTGCAACGCTTGTCTGGAACATTACAAATATGTTACCTTTTACTTCCAACGGTCAAAAAATTAAGGATTCAAAGCAAAACATTCAAAAACTCGAAATAGCCTTACAAACGGTTTTACAAAATGCAGAAATGCAGATTCACCATCTTGTTGATAAGCTTGAACAATCTAAAGACGCAATAGCAACAAGTCAACGCAATGCAAACTTAGCACAAAAAGCATATGAGCAAACATATGAAGCTTATAAAGCCGGAACACAAGAATTACTTGATGTAAAAGATGCTGAAAATCAAATGAATATGGCAAAACTTGGATTGATGAGTGAAAAAATGAATTATGTAACAAATCTTTTAGATTTAGAATATGCTGTAAACTCAAAGTTGTAGATTTTAGGAGAATATTATGAAGAAGAAAAATAATTTTTCTGTAATTGTTGTAGCAAGCATAACATTATTAACTTTTGTTGCTTGTTCAAAACCTGCTGACAAAAAAAGCAAAACTTCCGTTTTTGAAGAAGCTGAAACAATTTATGCCGTAAATACAATGATAACTGATTTGGGCAATTTAGATGCTTATTTGGAATTTGGAGGCGACGTTGACGCTGCAAACTGCGTTGATGTTTTGCCGGATACAAACGGTCGTATCACACGTTATTATGTAAATGTAGGTGATTATGTTCGCAAAGAACAAATTATTGCAGACATTGACCCTTCACGTGCAGGAATGACTTATAGTATAAGTCCCGTAAAAGCTCCAATTTCAGGTACGGTAACACAATTACCATATTCCATTGGTTCGATGGCAGTACCAAGTATGTCTATTGGAAAAATTTCAAGCACAAATCGTCTTGAAATAAAAATGTCTGTTCCTGAAAGATTCGTTTCGCGCATTGCAATGAACCAACGTGCATATATTACTTTTGACGCTTTCCCAGGAGAAGAATTCAATGCTAAAGTTGTAGAAGTAAGCCCTGTTTTGGACAACAGTACACGTACAATGAGCGTAAAATTAAATCTCGATCCGCCTAACTCAAAAATTAAAGTTGGCATGTATGCACGCATTAAATTAATAACCGATCGTAAAAAAGACATTATTACAATTCCATATTCCGGCCTTGTTACACGACAAGGAGAAGCTTTTGTTTTTGCAGTTATGAATGATAATAGTGTAAAAAAAATTTCTGTAAAACAAGGTCTTCGTGTTGATGATAAAGTTGAAATATTGGAAGGCTTGGAAGCCGGAACAGAAATTGTTATAAAAGGGCAAACTCTTCTTGATGAATCATCAAAGGTTAATGTAATTTCTCGTGTTGATAGCAACGGTGTGAACATTTTCTCTTTAGGAGGAAATAACTAATGTCATTATCTAAACTTACCGTTTCCAAACCAACAACTATAGTTATCATATTTATAGTTTTGACTGCTTTGGGTATTTACTCTACAACAAAATTACCTACAGATCTTTTTCCTGACATAGAATTGCCCTATATTATCGTTTCAACATCTTATCCTAATGCGGGACCTCAAGAAGTAGAACGTTCTGTTTCTCGTACGTTGGAAAGCACCCTTTCAAGCATTACCGGTTTAAAAAATTTAATGTCCTATTCTTCTACGGGAACATCTGTCGTTATGCTTGAACTAAATTATGGAACAAATTTGGATGCCGCTACCAATGAAATTCGTGACCGCATTGACTTGGTACGAAACTTTTTACCAAGCGACACAACTTCTCCTATTATTTTCAAAATGGACCCTGCCATGATGCCTATCATGGGCTATGTTGTAATAGGAAACAGAACACCTGAAGAATTACGCCAATATACTGAAGATATTATTCGACCCAAACTGGAACAAATAGATGGAGTTGCTTCTGCAAACATTACAGGAGGTCGCGAAAAAGCAATTCGTATTGAAATCCCACGCGACCGCTTAGAAGCATATTCTTTAACAATTACACAAATTGCACAAATGATAGGTGCACAAAACATTCAAGGTTCAGGCGGAGAAATAACAGAAGGAGATTTAAATTATACAATAACAACATCCGGAGAATATAAAAATTTAAACGATATTCGTAATACGGTAATTTCTTACAAACCGGCAACATCATCTTCTCCATATGCTATGCCACAACTAAAAAGTATTAAATTACGTGACATAGCAGATGTTTATGAAGGTTACAAAGACGAAGACACATTAGCATACATAAATGGTAAACCTTGTGTTATGGTTCGTATCCAAAAACAAAGCGGTAAAAACTCCGTACAAACTGCAGAAAAAGTTAAAAAAATAATTCCACAAATTCAAAAAGACTTACCTAATGATGTATTAATTGAAGAATATTCAAATACAACAGATATTATTTCAGACACAATCTCAAGCGTTGCTTCTTCTGCAATTGAAGGAGCATTAATTGCAATTTTAGTTGTTTTTATTTTCTTACGCAGCATTAAAAGCACAATTATCATAGGACTTTCTATCCCCATTTCATTAATTATAACTTTAGGAATTATGTACTTCACAGGTAACACTTTAAACATGATGACTCTTGCCGGGTTGACTCTTGGCGTTGGTATGCTTGTAGATAACTCTATCGTTATGTTGGAAAATATTTACAGTTATCGTGAACGAGGAACAAAAGCATCTATAGCTGCTGTTCTTGGTTCTCAAGAAATGATAATGGCTATTTCTGCAAGTACGCTCACAACTATTTGTGTCTTTCTACCATTAATTATGTACGGCAATGAGTTGGGAATGATAGGCCAAGTTTTCGAAGGTCTTACATTTACCATTGTTGTTTCATTAGTCTGTTCTTTAATCGTTGCCATTGTATTAGTTCCTGTACTTGCTAGTAAATATTTAAAACTCGAAAACATATATAATCCTGATAAAAAGAAAAGCATCATAGGCCATGCTTTAGATAAATTAGATGATTTATATGAAATCGCTGTTCGCAAAGTATTAAAATATAAGAAAACTACAATTGCTATTATTATTATTATTTTTATTGCAAGTTTACTTTACATTCCAAAACTTGGTTTTGAATTTATGCCTCAAAGTGCATCTAATGAAATTACATTAAATTTAGAAATGCCAAAAGGTACAAAACTTGATGTAACAGAACAAACAATTCGTACAATTGAAAGTTTTGCAATGCAAGATTTAAAAGGCGTTGAAAAATTTACAGTAAGTGTTGGCGGAGGAGGAATGATGGCGTCTTCCTCTTCATCGTCTTCAGCATCTTTAACTGTAAAATTATATCCCTTGAAGGAACGTAAAAAAGATTGGGATAATGATATTACAACAAAAGAAAAACTCCGAAAATATTTTACTCAATTCCCAGGTGTCTCTTTTTCTTTTTCAGATACTAATATGGGTATTCCGGGAGGCGGTATTGATATTGTTATAAAAAGCAACGACTTAGATTTAGCTCGTAAAACTTCAAGTGCAGTTGAAGACGTTTTGAAAAATGACTTAAAAGACATTATTTCAGAAAGTTCGAGTGATTTAGAAGAAGGTTTACCGCAAGTAGATATAGTTATTGACCGTGATAGAATGTACAGCCTTGGTTTGAACACCTTTGGGGTTTCAAACGAAATTAAAGCAAACATAAACGGAGTAACCGCTAGTCGATATAATGACAAAGGTAATGAAATTGATATTATTGTTAGTTTAGCAGAAAAAGACAAAACAAAATTAAATGACTTAGAACAAATTTTTGTAAATAATGCACAAGGAATGCGCATTCCGTTAGTAAACTTTGCACAATATCGTGAATCAACTTCTCCTGTTAGCATTCGTCGTGAAAATCAATCCAGAACAATTCACATTACGGCAAAACAAATTCCAGGACTCGATCTTGCAAAAGTTCATACAACACTGCAAAAAACAATTATGGAAAAAATTCCACAAGATGAAAACGTAACCATTGAAATTAAAGGTGATTTTGAAGATTTAATGAAAAACATGAAATTATTTACGTCAATTATTATTATGGCCGTAATTTTAGTTTTTGCCGTAATGGCAAGTCAGTTTGAGTCTTTTTTGGATCCGTTTATCGTTTTATTTACTATCCCTTTATCTGTAATTGGTATTGTAATTATTTATGCACTTATGGGCTCAAAAATTAATATCATCACTGCAGTTGGAATGCTTGTTCTTGTAGGAGTTATTGTTAACAATGGAATAATTTTAGTTGATTACACAAATTTGCTTAGAAAACGCGGTTATGAATTAAATGAAGCTTGCGTTGCCGCTGCAAAAAGCCGTTTACGTCCTATTTTAATGACAACGCTAACGACCGTTTTCGGTCTCGTACCAATGGCTTTTTCAAGCGGAGACGGATCTGAAATGGTGCAACCTATAGGGCAAACAGTTCTTGGAGGTTTAACTTTCGGTACAATTATGACTTTATTTTTAATGCCTACTTTATATTATATTTTCAATAAACGAAAAATTGTTAGCATTGAAAAGAAGAAAGAAAGAACTCTCAATCGTCTTGAAAGGCGTGCAAAAAAAACAGTAGCTTCAAAACAAATAGAAACCGTTAAAGATGAATCAACTAAATAGGAAACATTAAAGTGCTTTAAATAAAACAAAAAATAAAGCACATTGTATGAAATTTTCCTATAAAAATAAAAATTTTTAATAAAGGAAAATTTCTTGTTATTATCGCTTAAAAAGCATTTTAAGGATTTATATGAAACGAATTGAAATAATTTTTAGTCAAGCAGTTGAAGATGATTTAACTCTTCTACTTAACACAAAAAACATAAAAAAATATACAATAATTCAAAATGTCATGGGTCAAGGCGAAAGCATACCAAAAATGGGAGATGAAGTATGGCCTCAACTAAATACTATGTTTATTATTTACTGTAGTGATGACGAAAGTGAAATTATTAAAACTGCTTTAACAGATTTACGTAATGCATATCCACAAGAAGGCATTGCTGTTTTTATTAGCGAAGCAAACGAATTTTAATTTTTCCATCAGGATAATTTATTGCATCCGAATAACAAAAAAAATTCGGATGCATTTTTTATATATTTTTAACTTGACAAATTTATTCAAATAATTATACTATACAAGCGTATGGTATACAAATGGAAAAAACTTATATTGCAATTGACTTAAAAACCTTCTATGCATCTGTTGAATGTGTAGAACGCGGATTAGACCCTTTAACAACAAATTTAGTTGTCGCCGATAAAGAACGCACAGAAAAAACAATTTGCCTGGCTGTTACACAAAGTTTAAAAGCATACGGATTATCAGGCAGAAGCCGTCTATTTGAAGTCTTTCAAAAAGCTAAGGAAATAAAAGCCCTTACCGGAAAGCCTTTAAATTATATTATTGCTCCACCACGCATGGCTCTTTATATTAAATATTCTTCAAATATTTATGAAATTTATTTACAATATTTTTCTCCGGAAGATATTCATGTATATTCTATTGATGAAGTTTTTATAGATATAACACAATATTTACATCTGTATAAAACGGATGCAAAAACTCTCACACGAAAAGTTATTCAAAATATATTATCTTCAACAGGAATTACTGCAACTGCCGGGATTGGAACAAACTTATTTTTATGTAAAGTAGCTATGGACATTGTTGCAAAACATTTACCCGCAGATAATTTTGGTGTACGAATTGCATATTTAAATAAAATGCTTTTTCGCCACACATTATGGAATCATAAACCTCTCACAGACTTTTGGAGAATAGGTCCTGGCATTACTAAACGTTTACACAAAAATGGTATGTTTACTTTGGGAGATGTTGCACGGCGTTCACTTTCAGAACGTGGCGAAAAAGAATTATATAAATTATTCGGCATAGATGCTGAAATTTTAATTGATCATGCTTGGGGGCATGAACCTTGTACAATGAAAAATATAAAATCATATAAATCAAAAAAAACAAGTCTATCATCAGGCCAAGTTTTACACTGTCCTTATACATTTGAAAAAGCTCGTCTCGTTTTAAAAGAAATGACTGAAATGCTTGTTCTAGATCTTGTTGAAAAAAACTTCATTACCTCAAGTGTTACTTTATCCATAGGCTATGATATTTCTAATGTTAAAGCATCAAATTTTACAATGGACTTATGCAAAGATTTTTACGGAAGACTTATTCCAAAACCCGCACACGGAACAGTTGCTTTTTATGTCGCCACTTCTTCAACAGACATAATTATGAATGGTATTTTACAACTATTTGAAAAAATTGTTGACTCTCGTCTTTTAATTAGAAAAATTAATCTTTGTGCCAATAATTTATCTAAAAAATCTAATCAAGAATTAGATTTATTTTATGATTTATCTATAGAATCAAAAGAAAAATCTTTACAAAAATCTGTTTTAGAAATACAAAAAAAATTCGGCAAGAATGCTGTTTTAAAAGCTAATTCTTATGAAGAAGGAGCTACATCCAAAGACAGAAACCTTCAAATAGGAGGACATCGTGCATAATGTTTCACGTGAAACATTTAAAAACAATTTATGAAAGAAAATATTGAAAAATATGCTGACATAATTGATAAAGAATATCCTCGTCCGTCTATACGCACAAAAATGTCTTTAAACAATCGTGCAAAAATTTTTATGCCTTTTTCAGCATTAAAAGGTTTTGAAAAAGCTATTGAAGAAAAAATCTTTACAAATGAATCTTTGTTTTTTGAACAAAATAGCTCTCCTCTGTTTTTCCTTTAAATATCTTTGATTTATATACAAAAATAAACTAATTTATTTAAACAAGTGTTTCACGTGAAACATTCATATTAAATTGATTAAATTTTAAAAGATGTTTTTTTCCTTTTTAATATCTTAACCTTTAAATATAAATTTCTTTACATAAAAGTGTTTCACGTGAAACATATAAAAAAAAGAGTAACAACTTTTAACATTGCTACTCTCTTATTTAATTTAATCATCTATATCTTCTGTTGAATCATCAACATCATCATCGTCATCAGAAATTTCCGATTCGTCATCCGTTTCAAAAATTTCTTCTTCATCCTCTTCCGGTATTAATTTCTCCTGTTCTTTTTCTTCATCATCTTTTACAACTTTATCTAAACCAATTACCATATCAGGAACATCTATTTTAAACATACGAATTCCACCAGCTGTTCTTGATCTAGTTGGTATTTTTTTTACCTTCAAACGTAAAGTTTTTCCTTGACTTGTAATACATACAATTTCATCATCATCTGCAACAGTAATTGCACCAACAATTTCACCGGATTTTTCTGTAATATTATAAACTTTTTGTCCACGTGTTCCTCTACCATGCGGATTAAATTCATCAAACTGTACACGTTTACCAAAACCAAATTCAGTAATCATTATCATCTTTGAATTTTCTTCAATACGTAAAGCTGCAGTTAATTCATCGTTTACACCAAGTCTAATACCACGATTCCCTGCAGAGGCTCGACCCATTGGACGAACTTTATCTTCGTTATATCGTAACGCTCGACCTCGACGCGTTATCAAGATAATATCATCTTCTCCATGTGTTAAAATTGCAGAAACAAGTTTATCTCCGTCTTTTAAACGAATGGCAAGAACACCTCGCGTTTTTGCATTTTGGAACTCTGTAATAGAAACTTTTTTTACAATTCCTCCGGCAGTAGCCATTAAAATAAATGCTTCTTCATTAAACTCTTCCATTGTAACAACAGCAGAAATTTCTTCATTTGGATTTAACGAAAGTAAACTTTTAATATGAGCTCCTCTGCTATTACGTGTTGCCTCTGGTATTTCATGAATTTTAATCCAATACGCTCGACCATTTGTTGTAATAAATGTAACATAAGCATGAGTTGAAGCAATGAAAATTTGATTGATAAAATCATCTTCTGCTAGCTTAGTTCCCGAAGAACCTTTGCCACCTCTTCCTTGTGCTTTATAAGCAGAAACCGGCATACGCTTAATATAGCCAAGATTTGAAATAAGTGCCACCATTTCTTCACGTTGAATTAAATCTTCTATGTTTATTTGCTCAACTTCATCTGCAACAATATCCGTTCGTCGTTTATCTCCATATTTAGTAGCAATTTCATTTGTTTCTTCTTTAATCAAAGCAAGAATTTTTTCCGGATGTGCTAACAAATCTTTTAAATGCACAATTAAAGCTTCAATCTCACGTAATTCTTGCTCAAGTTTTTCAATTTCTAAACTCGTCAAGCGTCCCAAACGCATATCAACAATAGCTTGAGCTTGTATCTCATCAAATTGAAAACGTTCCATAAGTTTTATTTTTGCTATTTTTTCATCACGACTTTCTTTAATAATTTTTATAACTTCATCAATATTTTGTATTGCTTTTACAAGGGCTCTCAAAATATGAGCTCTTTGTTCTGCTTTTCGTAAATCAAACTTAGTTCGTCGCGTAATAACATCTTGTCTATGTTCAACAAAACAACTAATAAGTTTTTTAAGGTTTAATACTTCAGGGCGTCCATTTACAAGTGCTAAATTAATAATTCCAAAAGAAGATTGTAATGCTGTTTTTGCAAACAATTGATTTAATACAACTTTTGCAATTGCTCCTCTTTTTAAATCAATTTCAATGCGAACATTATCTCCTGCAGAACCATCATTTACTCTTTCAATTCCTTCAATGATTTTATCACGAGCCATCAAAGCTATTTTTTTACATAAATCATCTGTGCGGACTTGGTATGGAACTTCTGTGAAAATAATTGATTCTTTTCCGTTTTTTGCAACTTCAATTGTAAAACGACCTCTTATCAAAATTTTACCGCGTCCGGTTTTATATGCTTGTTTTATTCCACGTCTTCCATAAATAACACCACCCGTTGGAAAATCCGGCCCTTTAACACTCTGACATAATTCATTAATAGATATTTCGGGATTATCAATATATGCACAAATTGCTTCAGAAATTTCATTTAAATTATGAGGAGGCATATTTGTTGCCATACCAACAGCTATTCCACTTGAACCATTTACAAGAAGAAATGGAATTTTTGCAGGAAGAACTGTTGGTTCGCTTTTTGTATCATCAAAATTCGGAGCAAAATCAACGGTATCTTTTTTGATATCCCTTACCATTTCTTCTGCAATTTGTGACATCTTTGCTTCAGTATAACGGTACGCAGCAGCCGGACTTCCGTCAATGCCACCAAAGTTTCCTTGCTTTTGAATCGGCATATAACGCATAGAAAAATGTTGTCCCAAACGTACTAGTGCATCATAAACAGAGGAATCTCCATGTGGATGATAACTACCTAGAACATCTCCGACAACTGTAGCACATTTGCGTGTTTTACCATTATAGTGCAAACCTTTTTCTTCCATTGAATAAAGAATACGTCGATGAACAGGTTTTAAACCGTCTCTAACATCGGGTAAAGCTCGTGAAACAATAACAGACATTGAATAGTCAATGTATGATTTCTGCATTTCATTTTCGATTGATACCGGTATGATTGTTCCACCTTCAGGTGTTTTAATTTCTTCCATCTATAAATTTCCTATTTTTTTCTATACGTCTAAAGTTGCGTATGCTGCATTTTCTTCAATAAATTTACGACGCGGTTCTACTTCCTCGCCCATCAATGTTGTAAATATTTTATCTGCCTCAATTGCATCACTAATGCTAACTTGTTTCATTTTACGATTTGTAGGATCCATAGTTGTTTCTTTTAACTCTTTCCATTCCATTTCTCCAAGACCCTTGTATCGTTGTATTTCCAATTTATCACTAGAAATTCCTTTATCTGCAAAATTTGCTATAACAGCATCTCTTTCTTCATCTGAAAAAACAAATATTCTATCTTTTTTATATTCAACACGATAAAGAGGAGGCATAGCTATATAAATATACCCAGCTTCAACAAGTTGTGGCATATATCTAAAAAAGAATGTAAGTAACAAAGTAGCAATATGAGAACCATCAACGTCAGCATCGGCCATGATAATTATTTTATGATAACGTAATTTGTCAATATTAAATTCTTTTCCTATGCCTGTTCCTAAAGATGCAATAACAGGTTGTAATTTTTCATTATTTACAACTTTTTCAGGACGAACTTTTTCAACATTCAGCATTTTTCCCCAAAGAGGTAAAATAGCTTGAATACGCGGATCTCTACCCTGCTTTGCAGAACCTCCTGCTGAATCTCCTTCGACAATGTACACTTCACATTCTTCGGCTTTTTTAGAAGAACAATCAGAAAGTTTGCCCGGTAAACCAAAGCTGTCCATACCACTTTTACGACGTGTATTTTCTTTTGCTTTTCTAGCCGCTATTCTTGCTTTTGCCGCTAAAATACATTTTCCTAAAACTTTTTCTATTATTTGTGGATTTTGGTCAAAATATAAAGTTAATTGTTCATTAACTACAGAATCCATGATTCCACGAACTTCAGTATTTCCAAGTTTTGTTTTAGTCTGTCCTTCAAATTGCGGTTCGGGAACTTTAATGGATAAAACAGCAGTTAACCCTTCACGAACATCATCTCCGGATAATTTTTCTTCTTTTTCCATCTTTTTTTTCATTTTTTCATTATTTGTTAAAAATGAATTAACAACTCGCGTTAAAGAAGATTTAAATCCATCTAAATGAGTTCCACCCTCAATTGTATTAATATCATTTACATATGAAAAAATTAATTCTTCATAAGTACTGTTATATTGTAAAGCAACTTCAATAATTACATCATCTTTTTCACCATTAATATAAATTGGCTCAGAATGTAAAACTTGTTTTTTATCATTCAAATATGTAACGAATTGTTTTATTCCACCTTCATATGAAAAAACGCTTTCCTTAGGAACAGTTAATCTTTCATCACGTAAAACAATGACAATTCCGGGATTTAAAAAAGCTAATTCACGTAAACGACGTGCTAACACATCAAAATTATATGTTGTCGTTTCATTAAAAATATTAGGATCCGCAGCCCAACGAATAATCGTTCCACATCTGTCAGTTTGCCCTATTTCTTTAACTGCTGTTTTTGGAATACCTATTTCATAACGTTGAACATATTGTATTCCATCTCGACAAATTGTTGCTTCCATCCAACTTGATAAAGCGTTAACACACGCAACACCAACGCCGTGCAAACCACCGGAAACCTTATAAGAACCCTTATCAAACTTTCCTCCGGCATGTAAACGTGTCATTACTAATTCTAAAGCACTAACCCCTTCTGTTGGATGAATATTTACAGGTATACCGCGTCCGTTATCTTCAACACGACAAATATCGTTTTTTTCTAAAGTGACAACGATTCTATCACAAAAACCTGCCATAGCTTCATCAATTGAGTTATCTACTACTTCATAAACTAGATGGTGAAGTCCTTTTGGACCTGTAGAACCAATATACATTCCAGGTCTCTTACGAACTGCTTCTAATCCTTTTAAAACCTGAATGCTACCGGCTGAATAAGCTGAATTCATTTTTTTTCCTAAATCAATAACTATATATATAGTAAAAATAATCTAAAATTTAGTATATCTGTATTGAAAAAAAAAGTAAAGACAGTTTATAATTGATATATGGAAACTTGGGATTATAAAAATTTTTGGATAGAAGCAATAAATCAAATAAAAAATGAATTTATTTCTGCAGGAAAAGAAAATGAATTTAATTTATGGTTCTCAATAGAATATATTTCTTCAGAAAAAGAAAAAATAAATGCTGGAGTGCCATCTGTTTTTTATCGTGATCAAATGAATAACCGCGAATATATTACTTTAATTGAAAATAAAATTTTTGAACTTTCAGGAATAAAAATTTCTGTACAAATTCAAATAATTGAACAAAATTCAACAAAATCTTCTAAAAAAATATCTAATAAAATTACTGAATCAGAAAAATTAATTATAAAACAAAATGAAAATTCAGAAAACACAGTAAAAAAGCATCCATTACTTCGAAGTGAATTTACATTTGATACGTTTGTAAAATGTAATGAAAATGCATTTACATATAATGCCGGATTAGTAATATCAAAAAATCCTGGAGTAATATATAATCCTGTTTTAATTTATGGAGGAGTTGGTGTTGGAAAAACACACTTAATGCAAGCTATAGGAAATGCTATTTGGAAAAATACAAATTTAAAAGTTATTTACATAACAGCAGAAAATTTTACTAATGAATTTATTCAATGTATAAATTCTAATTCTATGACAAAATTTAAAAATAAATATAGAAATACAGATGCTTTATTAATTGATGATATTCAATTTTTGGAAAAAAAAGATGGAACACAAGAAGAACTTTTTCACACTTTTAATGCATTAGCAGATGCAAAAAAACAAATTGTTTTTACATGTGACCGTCCTGTTTCTGAGTTGAAAAATTTAACAGAAAGATTACGTTCTAGATTCCAAATGGGATTAAACACAGATATTCAAACACCAACTTATGAAACACGCCGTGCAATTTTACAAAAAAAAATTGAAGATGATTATCCTGATAAAAAAATTCCAAATGAAGTTTTAGATTTAATTGCTCAAAATGTTGAAACTAATGTTAGAGATTTAGTTGCTTGTTTAATAAAAGTTATTGCATATATGGATTTAGTAGGAGAAAATCTAACAATAGAAATAACACAAAATTTACTTAGAGATATGTTTTTTTCACCACGAACGGAAAATATGAGCATAGAAAATATCATCAAAGTTGTTGCAGATTATTATAATATTTCATATTCGGATTTAAAAGGACAAAAAAGAAATAAAAATATAATGTTACCAAGACAAATAGCTATGTATATAATTCGAAAAATAACAGAATATTCAACAACAGAAATAGGTATGGAATTTGGCGGAAGAGATCATACAACTGTTATGCATTCATGTAATAAAATAGAAAAATTAATTTTAGAAGATTCAACATTTGATTCAACAATTCAATTATTGATTAGAAAAGTTAAAGATTCTAAAAAATAAAAAAGTAATTCACAAGTTGTGGAAAATGTGATACAATTATGTGTAAAAGTGATAATTTGTTGTGAATAAATTTAAAATGTGGAAAACTTTAGGTTAAACAAAAACAAGTTATTAAAACTATAATTACTTGCTATACAAAAAAATAAAACACTTTTCCACATTTGCACATACCTTATTATTACTATTATTATTATTTAAATATATATAATATTATATTTAGGAGAAAATATGAAATTTATATTTGACAGAGATGCAATGATAAAAGAAATTTCAATTGCACAAGAAATTATATCTACAAAAAATGTAACATCAATACTTTCTAACGTTTTATTTATTGCTGAAAATAACACACTCACAATTAAAGCAACAGATATAAAAGTTACTTTTGAAACAAAATTACCTGTTGAAGTTTTTGAACCTGGAACAACAACTATTTTATGTGATAAATTTATGAGTATATTAAATAGTCTTCCTTCCGGAGAAATTGAATTTAATCAAAATGATATAAAAGTAATAATAAATCCAATAGCAACAAAAGCAACTTTTCAACTTAAAAGTATGGCAAGTGATCAATTTCCTGAATTTAATACAATAGATGAAATTAAATATTTTGAAATTCCTGCATCAGAAATAAAAGAAATGATTACACAAACAATTTTTGCAATTTCAGATGATGAAACCAGATATTTTATGAATGGTGTATATTTTGAAAAGAAAGATGACAATTTGATTCTTGTTGCAACAGATGGTCGCAGATTAGCATATATTGAAAAAAATATTTGCCAAGGTGTAGAAAATTTTAAATCTGCTATAGTTCCTCCTAAGATTTTAAATATTATTTTAAAAAGAATACCTTCTGAAGGAAATATTCAACTTTCAATTACAGAAAAAAATATATATTTTAAAATAGGAAATTATAAATTTTCTTCAATTTTAATTGATGGACAATTTCCTAATTATACTAGAGTTATTCCTGAAAAACAAACTTTTAGTTTTGAAGTAGAAAAAAAAGATTTAATAGATGCTTTAAAACGAGTAAGTTTACTTGTAGAAAAAAGTTCTCAAAGAATATATTTTAATATAACTTCCGGAAATTTAATAATTACTTCTCAAGAAAATGAAATAGGAACGGCAAAAGCTGAAATTCCATGTATGTATGATGGAATGGAAATAACAATTGCATTTAATTATTTACATTTTGAAGAGCCTATGAAAGTAATAACTGCAGATAGATTAAAAATAGAATTTACTGAATCAATGCGTGCTGTAACTATGAAAGTTATTCCTAATGCAGATTATTTTCATATAATTATGCCAATGCAAATGGAATAAAAAAATAAAATGCCATTTTTATCTTTGACATTTCAAAATTTTCGTAATTTAAAAAATAAAACATTGGACTTATGTTCAAAAGAAGTTTTTTTTGTTGGTGAAAATGGGCAAGGAAAAAGTAATATTCTTGAAGCACTTTATATGACTTCTTATGGTTCCTCTTTTAGAACACATAGAGATAATGAAATTATAAAAAGTGGTATGGAAAATTATGGTGTTAGTGCCTTATTTAGACAACAAAATGATTTAAGTGATAGAATTATTGTAAAATTTGAAAAAGGAAAAAAACGTATAGAAAAAAATGGTAAAAAAGTTATTGATAGGAAAGAAATTTTAAATATAATTCCTACAGTTGTTTTTTGTTATGATGATTTACAATTTGTTGTTGGAGAACCTGAAAGACGTAGATTTTTTATAGATCAAACAATCTCAATGTATGATATACTTTATCTTGAAACAATACGACGATATAAAAAAATATTAAAAAATCGTAATTTAATATTAAAAGAAAAAAAATATGAATTATTGGATGTTTATGATTTACATTTAGCGACTGCCGGAATTGAAATGCAAAAAAAACGTGAAAAAACGTTTTTTTTATTCAATAGAATTTTTACAAAGATTTATAAAGAAGTATCTAATTTAGAAAATGTAACTGTTCAATATAGATCAAATTGGAAAGCAGAAACTGTTGAAGAAGCTGTAAAAATTTTGTTTGATAAAAGAGAAATTGATAAAACAATGGGCATAACAATGTCAGGACCACATAGAGATAGAATTATTTATACCAAAGACAAAAATTGTTTTGTACCAACAGCTTCAACAGGGCAAAGAAGACTTATTGCTTTAGTACTTAGAATTGTTCAATCAAAATATTATAGTGAAGTAACAGGGAAAAAACCAATTTTACTTTTAGATGATGTATTGCTGGAATTAGATCCGGAAAAAAGAAAGAAAATAACATCTCTTCTTCCTGAATATGATCAAATGTTTTGTACATATTTACCGGAAGAACCATATGAAAGGTATAAAAATTTAGACACAAAAATTTTGTATATTAAAGATGGAGATTGGTATGAATAAAGAAAATTTTATAAATGGACAAGAATTAATTACAAAGTTTTTTGATACTATTGATGTAAATAAAATGAAAGAAGGCTTAGATGTAGCAAATAAATGGAAGCAAATTCTAAGTTCTATTAAAGAAAATAATTATGATGAAATTGAATATTCTGCAGGAAAGAAAATGGCAGATCATAGCCGTGTAGTAGATTTAAAAAACGGTATTTTACTTATTGAAACTGATCATCCCGGGTGGACACAAAAAATACAATTTCATAAAAATTATATAATGATAGGTTTAAAAAATGCTTTTCCGTGTCTTGAAATTAATACTTTTGCATTTAAATTAAAAGGAGATAAAAAAATTTTATATAATATAGAAAAAAATAAAAATACAAATATAATAGAAAAAGAAAAAAAACAAAAACTGATTAAAAAAGAAATTTTAAAAGAAATTGATGAAAAAATGACAGAAATACCTGAAGATTTAGCTAAAATACTTAATAAATTAAAAGACAGTATATTGACGAAAGAATGAAAAAAATGTTAATCTTGATAGCTCACATAATGAGAGAAAATTATAAATTTTAGGGTTCAAATAAAGTTAAAGGTTGTTATAAAGGCACATATGCTAAAAGATAAATTTTAATTTTATTTAATTTATTGCCCTTACTAATAAGGAGAAGTGTTCTATGAAAAGGACATATCAACCAAGTAAAGTTAAAAGAAATAGAAAATTCGGATTTCGTGCACGAATGAAAACTCGCGGTGGTCGTTTAATTCTTAAACGTCGTAGACAAAAAGGCAGAATGAAACTTACTGTTTCTGATGAGAAAAAACCATATTAAAAATTACACAAGAAAAGGAAATAAAATTGGGTAAAACCAATGGCTTTTCTCGATGTGAACGGGTAAAACGGTCTGAAGAAATTCAGAAGCTTTTTAAAGAGGGATGGCGTTTTAATACTGATGGTGCAAAATTATTTGTTTTAAATAATAATTTAAAACAAAATAGAATAGCTATTACTTTGAGTCGTGGATATGGAAACTCGGTAAAAAGAAATATGTCAAAACGCCTAAGTCGTGAAGCATATAGAAATATGAAAAAAAACCTAAAAACAGGTTTTGATTTACTTTTTTTATGTTTTCCAGGAAAAGATAATTTTGTTATGCGAATTGAACAATTTAACTTTCTTTTTAAAAAAGCCGGACTTTTGCAGGAAATGTAAAATAATGACTAAGTTTTTTTGTGCAATTATTAAATTATATCAAAGATATATTTCTCCCTGTTTTCCCCCTAGTTGTAGATATTATCCAACGTGTTCGTCCTTTGCATTAGAGGCGTTGTATAAATATGGTGCAGTGAAAGGGTTGTATCTTTCCGTATGTAGAATTTTACGATGTCATCCTTTTTGTCGTGGTGGATATGACCCTGTTCCTTAAAATTAATCAAAAGGAAAAATAATGGAAAAAAATACACTTTTGGCTATTATAATTTCAGCAATAATTATTATTGCATATATGGTTATACAGCCTATTCTCTTTCCGTTACCGGAAGCTCCAATTCCAGAAACGCCGGTTGTTACGGAAGACCCTGTTGAAACAAAAGACTTATCTGTTGTTAATGAAAATCATAATATCTTTGAAGAAGAAGAGTTGAAAGAAGAAAATTATATTCTTACAACGAATTTTGTAAAAATTATTTTCACAAATAAAGGTGGAGATATTATAAGCTATGAACTTTTAGAGCATAAAGATAAAGATGGATTGATTCAAATGGCAGATAATATTTCTGAAAACAATCGTTCTTTTTCTGTAGCTTTTGGTGATAATTATGAAAATATTAATAATGTAATTTTTAATACACAAGTTGAAACTGATAAAATTATATTTTCAAAAAAATTAAAAAACGGTGGATTAATTTCAAAAACATATTCATTAAAAGAAAATGAATATATGTTTAAATTAGATATAACTGTTGAAGGTGTTGATGGAGGATATACTTTACGTACATCACCACAAATTGGTCCACATTATAATGCTAAAAAAGATAGATACGAATATAGAAGATTTTTAGCATATTCAAATGGCAAGCAAAAGAAAAAACAACTTGGCAATAATGCAACAGAATATTTTGAAAAAGAATTTACGTGGACAGGTGTCGCAGGAAAATATTTTAGTATTTTAGTAAAACCGGTTCGCCCACAAGATTTTTCAAAAATTGCTTATTCAACTGCTATTGAAAATAATGATTATGCTAATGCTCAGGTTATGCTTTTAAGAAAAACTTTAGCTCAAAAATCAGTAACCGATGAATATTATATTTATATTGGTCCACAAAAAGATAAAATTTTATCTTTATATAATAAAGAAGCAGATAATATTTGGGGTGTTTCCGGTTTTTATTTAGATGATGCACTTTCTTATTCAGGAATTTTATCATGGCTTGAAGCTATTCTTAAAGCAATTCTTGAATTCATGCATGATAAATTAAAAATTAACTGGGGAATTGCAATTATTATTATGACTATATTGTTGAAAATAATTATGTTTCCTTTAACAAAAAAAAGTTCAATAGCAACTTTGAAAATGCAACAAATTCAACCGCAGATTCAAGAATTACAAGCAAAATATAAAAATAATCCTGAAAAATTAAATTTGGAAACAGCAAAGTTATATCAAGAAATGGGGCATAATCCACTTCTTTCAGGATGTTTACCGCTTTTATTACAATTTCCATTGATTATTTCTATGTTTAATTTGTTTAATAATTATTTTGAATTTCGTGGAGCAAAATTTATACCAGGCTGGATTCCGGATCTTTCTGTAGGAGACAGCATTATGACATTAGGTTTTAGTTTACCTATTTTAGGAAATGAAATAAGGTTACTTCCTTTTATTTATGTTGTTTTTCAACTATTATATGGAAAAATTACTCAATCTGCCAATAATGCAAATGCAGGACAAATGAAATTTATGACATATGGAATGCCTTTGATTTTCTTTTTTCTTTTTTACAATGCTCCGGCAGGACTTTTGATTTATTGGACAGTTAGTCATATTTTACAATTAGGTCAACAAATTTTGATTAATAAAATGATGAAAGAAAAACGTGAAGAGATGGGGTTATCACAAAAATAAACTAAATAGAATTAATTTAAATGCGCGAGGTGCGTTATGACATATGAATTTGAAGGAAAAACAGAAAAAGAGGCCATTGAAATGGCTGCAGTAGAATTGGGTTTAGAACAAGATCAATTTGATGTTGAAATTTTGGAAGCTAAAAAGAACACTCTTTTCAAAAAAGGTTTTGTTAAAATTCGTGTTCACACAGATGAGTTTGAGGAAAATTTAAGTTCTGAGCATAGTCGAGTAAAACCTAAACAAAATAAAATGATTACTAATCCAATTGCACAAAATGAATTTGAACAAAAAATTGTGAATTTTGTAAAAGAAGTAATTACAAAAATGGGTTATGAAGCAAAAGTTGATGTTCTTTTCCGTGAAGAAAGAAAACTTGGATTAAAACTTAATTCATCTAGTTCATCAATTTTGATTGGTAGAAAAGGAAAAAATTTGGATGCTCTTCAGCTTTTAACAAATGTTTATGCCGGAAGTCTTGGACATGAAGAGGTACGTATAATTTTAGATACTGAAAATTATCGTTTACGTCGAGAAGAATCTTTAGTTCGTTTGGCATATACAACAGCAGACAAAGTTCGTACAAAAAAGACATCAATTTTACTTGATCCAATGAATCCTTTTGAAAGAAGATTAATTCACACAACACTTAATGATATAAGTGATATAGAAACAAAAAGTGAAGGTGAAGGTCTTTATAAACAAGTTCGTGTAATTTACAAAGGATTTTTCTAAAATGAAAAAAAATAAAAAGGCTCTTGGAATTTTCATGAGCCTTTTTTGCTTTACAAATATAATTTTTTCACAAGAATTTGATAAATCTATTAAATCTATGGAAGATATTTTTTCTAAAGAAATAATTAAAGAACTAAAAGAAAAAAAAAAGGTACAGGTTTATAGATATTCTGAAAAAAACATAAAAAATGAAATTTTACCAAAAACAGAATTTGCAAAAAATGTAGAAAAAATATGGAAAGATTCTCAAGTTCCCTTGATAGAAATAGAGGCTTTGTATTATATTCCTAAAACACAAAAAAATGGTGAACAAGAAAGATCTGATATTAAAATTATTAGAGAATCTGTTCAAAAAATTTCAAAATTGGAAGGTTTTGAATATTATTCAAATTCAAAAAAGAAAAGAGAAATTTTATATAAGAAAAGTTATTCTATAGATAATATAAAAGAAAAGAATAAAATTTTAGATTCAATTGATGAAAATATTGATGGAAAAGAAATATTTATCTTGCAAAATGATAATACCTTTGGAGAATATGCTTCAAAAGTTAAATATGCAGAAAAAGATAATGAAATTAGCTTTGTTTATACAAATATGGAACCTGTTGGGATGTCATTTTTTAAAGGAGCAGATCCTGAAAAAATGCAAATATATGTGCTGATTGAAAATTTAAAAAATGAAATTGTTTTATATGCAAAATTAATGATAGATTTTCCAAATTTTCCCGGAATAAAAAATATGATGAAAAGCTCATTAATGACAAGAATTGATGCAATTGCAATGTGGTTTGAAACTATGTATTTGCAAAGATAGGAGGAAAAATGAAAATAAAACAAATTGTGTGCACTATTTTTTGTGTATGCTCAATTATTTCTTTTGGAGGGTGCAAACCTATGGAAAAAAGCTTAAATGCTATTAAAGGCAAAGACGGCGTTTTTGCAATTATGGAAACAAGCAAGGGTAATATCGTTCTTGAATTGTTTTATGATAAAACCCCGTTAACTGTTACAAACTTTGTTGGTTTGGCAGAAGGAAAATTAGATGCAGCAAAAGGAAAACCTTTTTATGATGGATTAAAATTTCATCGTGTAATTGCTGATTTTATGATACAAGGAGGAGACCCTCTTGGGAATGGAACAGGAGGACCGGGTTATAAATTTGCTGATGAATTTGATAAAGAATTGAAACATACGGGTCCTGGAATTTTATCTATGGCAAATTCCGGTCCGAATTCAAATGGAAGTCAATTCTTTATTACTCATGTGGCAACACCATGGTTAGATGGGAAACATACTGTCTTTGGAAAAGTTGTAACAGGGCAAGATGTTGTTAATGCTGTTCAACAAAATGATAAAATCATTAAAGTAAAAATTATTCGTCAAGGTACTGATGCTGAAGGTTTTGAAGTAACACAAGAAAATTTTGATAAACTAAAAAAAGATGTGGAAGAAAAAGCAATCAAAGCAAAAGAAGCTGAACTAGCTAACGTAATCGAAGGATGTAAAAAAAGTTCTGAAGGAATTTATTATAAAATATTAAAAGAAGGAACAGGTAGTGTAGTTGGAAAAGGCAAAAATGTTACAGTTGAATATAAA
>JAAYNH010000016.1 GCA_012520945.1 Treponema sp.
AATGACAAAATTCGACTTATTTTTATTTAGCAAAAAAAACACAAAAAAATCAACACAAGTTAAATCTAATAAATTCGAACAAAGTGACAATGAAAATAATCTTACAGATAATAAGAAAGTTGAAAACGATAGCCAACATTCAATTATTAAACGTGGTCTTGAGTTTTTAGATAAAATGTTTCCTCAAGCAGGATGGCTTAATTTAGAAAATCATCCGGATATGTATCCATATTTTCAACCAATCTACTCTTTTAAGGACGGATTTAATTTGCTTAGCCCTAAAAATCCTATGCAAATTACTGTTGTTTTATTACGCATCATAGAGGATTTTTTTCAAGCTTGTCGCAACATACGTTTTAGCATAGATAAAGAACCGGATTTTTCAAACCTCAATGACAACTTATATGACGTTTTCTCAGAATGGTATTTATACAGAGAAGATATTTATGAAAAAAATTATTCCAGCGAATTAAAAGATTATGTAAATCATTTGGACACACAAAGTGACTTTATTCACTCACCGTATGCAAAGAAAAAACTTTGTACATTACAATGGCAAGCGAAATATTCATTTTTACCAAACCTTTCTTTCGAACTTGTTTATATGGAAAAACCCACAAAAGAAACAAATTATAAGCCTTTACATAAACGCACAGATTACTTAATCAAAGTTTTTTCAACATTAATTTCTCGCATTGATGACTATTTAGTTTCTCCGGTAAATTCAATAAAAGAAATGCCTGATTTTGGTGCTGCAAACATTATGGGACAGTATCGCTTTGATGTACCTAATTCAATCTCAAGACGTCTCAACTATTTTCTTGGCGGAAAAAAATCACGACACACAATAAATTTAAACTTACTTAAATATGCTCTTTGTGTAATTTCTGTTTTGCATTGGTGGATTTCCGATGAAAACAGTCCTGCATATGCTTATCCTAATTCCGAACCTTTCAGAAAAACAGAAGAAGGAAAACCGATATTTTCAGTTCCTATAATTGAAGACGCAAATGATTTATTTATAAAAAAACCGACAGAATAAAAAATGTGCATTTGAAAATCAAATGCACAAAAAATTACACATTATTTAACGCTTGTTCAATATCGGAAATTATATCCTCAACATTTTCCAAGCCGCAGCTGAATCTGATCATACCGCCGTCAATTCCTGCAGCTGTTAGTTGTTCATCTGTCAACTGCCTGTGTGTTTCTGCTGCCGGATGTAAAACACAAGTACGAATGTCAGCAACGTGAACGACATTGCTTGCTAATTTCAAGCCGTCCATAAAACGAACAGCTGCACTTCTTCCTCCTTTAATAGAAAAAGTAATTACTCCACTGCATCCATCTTTTAAATATTTTTTCGCCAGTTCATAATATTTATCATTTTTCAATGCAGGATAATTAACACGTTCAATTTTATCGGTTCTTTTTTCAAAATACTTTGCTACAGTCAGTGCATTTTCACAATATTGCTTCATTCGTACAGCCAAAGTTTCCAAACCAAGATTCAATAAAAAAGCACTATGAGCAGAAGGATAACAACCAAAATCTCTCATTAGTTGCATACGTGCTTTTAAGATATATGCCAAATTACCATATTTTTTTGTATATACAAGACCATGATAACTTTCATCCGGTTCAACAAAATCTGCAAACTTACCTGTTTTTTCATATGCTTTTTCCCAGTTAAAATTACCTGAATCTACAATTACTCCACCAATTTGTATAGCATGGCCGTCCATATATTTTGATGTAGAATGAATTACAATATCTGCACCATATTCAATCGGACGGCATAAAATTGGCGTTGGAAATGTATTGTCAATAATTAACGGAACATAGTTTTTATGTGCAATGCGAGCAAATTTTTCTATATCGCAAACTTGTAAAGCAGGATTTGCTAATGTTTCACCAAAAACAGCCTTTGTATTTGGTTTAAATGCTTTTTGAATTTCTTCTTCACTTGCATTACCGTCAACCCAAATACACTCAATGCCAAATTTTTTCATAGTTACGCCGAACAAATTCACCGTACCGCCATAAATTGAACTAGCTGAAATAAAACTATCTCCGGCGGAACATATATTTAAAATAGAACACAATGAAGCAGCTTGCCCACTTGAAGTAAGCATTGCAGCTACACCACCTTCTAATGCGGCAATTTTCTTTTCAACAGCATCACAAGTAGGATTCGCAAAACGCGAATAAATTAATCCTTTTGTTGGATCGTCAAATATGTCTGCTATGTGCTCTGTTGAATCAAACCGATATGTTGTACTCTGAACAATCGGTACAACTCGTGGTTCAGAATTTTCAGGATAATATCCTGAATGTAAGCATTTAGTCTCTATATTCATATATACCTCAAAATTAATTTTTTTTATTATAAACAAAGCAATTAAATTTTCAAATATATTAACATTATTTTTAAGAAACATCAATATTTTATATCTAAATTTTATGCCTAGATACTACACATAAAATAATAAACCTAGTATAATATAAATATAAATTTATTTGAAAAGGAGATAACTATGGCTTTATATAAAAAATATCTTAAATCCCAAAAAACCTGTACTGTAACATTTGAAATTTCTTCAGAAGCGGCAAAAGGAGCAGAACAAGTTTGGTTGGCAGGCGATTTCAATAGCTGGAGTTCAATCGACACGCCTATGAAAAAAATGAAAGACGGCTCATTTCAGGTAAAACTTTCATTAGAAACAGGCAAAGAATATCAATTTAGATATTTGCTTGATGGTAAACAATGGGAAAATGATTGGGCAGCAGATAAATATGTGCCGGCTCCTTTTTCTTGCACAGATAATTCTGTTGTCATTGTATAATTTCAAAGGACTTATTCAATAAAATCAATTTCTCTTTCAAACCTTTTGTTGTAAATATTTTTCTTTGTTCTGTAATAAATATTCCTTCAACTGAAGTTTTGCTTTCTAAAAAATGAATACCTTTTTCCAAACCCATTACTAAACAAGCTGTAGAATAAGCATCTGCTTCTGTTGCATTATCTGAAACAATGGTTACAGAAGCCACATCTGTTTTTGCACAATATCCGGTTTTACCATCAATTATATGATGAAATTTTTCTCCTTCCTCTTCAAAAAATCTTTCATAGATTCCTGAAGTAATAACTGCTTTATCCTTCAAATCAATACGCAAAACAGCTCCACCGTCAGGCTCTAATGGATTTTTTATACCAATTTTCCACAAAGGATTTTCTTTGTCTTTTGAACCGTAAGCATAAATGTTGCCTCCATAATCAATTAACGCTTTTTTTACACCCCATTTTTTTAAAAGTGCAACCGTTTTATCCGTTGCAAAACCTTTTGCAATACCGCCTAAATCAAGCATCATCTTTTCTTTTTTTAAAAATACAGATTTTTCATCTACATCTAACTGTAAGTTTTGCCAATTCACATGAGGCAACATTTTAGCTATTTCGTCTTGACTTGGTACTTTCGGTAATTCAGATGTCACATTCCATAATTTTGAAAGAGGTCCTATTGTCGGTTCAAAAGCACCATCTGTTTTTTTTGCCATCTCATATGCGCTTTTTATAACATAAAAAGTTTCATCGCTAACAACAACTCTTGATTCACCGCTTTTTGCATTAATTAATTCAACTTCTGAAATTTCATTTTTTCCATTAGTTTCATTATTTATTGTCATCTTTTTTTCAACATCATTTACATATTCAACAATGATATCGTATTTTTCATTTGTCCCGTCCTCAAAAAGATTTACAGCACAAACTGTACCTAATGAAAAAAAAGTCCGTGGTGTATTTTTTTGTTCACATGACAAATAAAAAAGAGAAAAAATTATTATCAATAAAAAAACGTATTTCCTTAGTTTCATCTATTTAAAATATACCATTTATATTATATAATATTTGTATGAATCAACAAGATGTTTCAATAACCGGTAGAAAAATTTTTTTCTTATATCCTCATGCAATTATTCAAAATGAAGCAATTGAGCTACTATCAAATATGGAATATGAAATCTATGGAATAAATGATTCTGAAAAAATTATTCAAATTCTAGAAAAATGTCCTTCATCTCTTTTATTCATAAACGTTGATTCCTTTATGAGTGTTACAGATTGGCTCATTTTTGTCAATAAAATTCGTGACAATCCCAATACTTCATCAACATTAATCGGAATATTAACAAATACCGGAAGTAATTCGCAAATAAGTTTTTTAAATTCAAATTTTAAACCACAAGCAGGAATTATTTCCGTACGTAGTGATGCAAAAGCAACGATAGATTCCATAATTGAAGTTCTTGATTCGTTTAATTGTCACGGCAGAAGAAAATATTTACGAACTTATTGTGAAAACGACGCAATGGCAACATTAAATTTTACTTGGAATGACCAAATAATTAATATGAAAATTCGCGACATCAGCTCTGTCGGTTTATGTGGAATATACAAATCTACACAAACTTTACGAATACCAAAAAATACTATAATTTCAAATACATTATTAACTTTAAGAGGAATAAAAGTCCTTTGCGAAATGGTTACATTCGCTGTAAAAAAAGAACCTAATTCTACTATCTTTGTTTTTTTATTTTTTCAGCTTTCAAATGAGGATAAAGATAAAATCCGCACATACATTCGACGTAACTTACAAAGTCAGCTTGACGCATTAATAAGCTAAAAAAACCACCCAATGCACATTTGCATCATAAGGTGCTTTTTAACATATTATTTTCAAATACTTATTTTTGAATTTTTATGTGCAAATCACGCAATTGTTGTTCATCAACCTCACTTGGACATTCGTCCATTGGGCTAACTGCAAATGAGTTTTTAGGAAATGCTATTACTTCTTTAATCGATGTTTCTTTACACATAAGCATCACAAGACGATCCAATCCCGGAGCAATTCCCCCGTGAGGAGGGGCTCCGTACTTAAAAGCTTCTGTTAAAAAGCCGAATTTTTTCATGCCTTCAGCCTCATCAAAACCAACAATCTGAAAAATTCGTTTTTGCAACTCTGAATCATGAATACGAATTGAACCGGAAGCTAATTCATAACCATTTAATACCAAATCATACAAATCACCCTTAACACTTGCAGGATCACTTTCCAACGTTGCATGATATTTCGCCTGTGGCATCGTAAACATATGATGAGCCGTGTCCCATTTATTTTCATCTTCATTCCATTCAAACATAGGAAAATCTACAATCCATGCAAAAGCAAATTCATCAGTATTGCAAAGATTTAAATCTTTGC
>JAAYNH010000017.1 GCA_012520945.1 Treponema sp.
AATTTTATCAAAAAAATAATTATATTTAATATAAATATACATAATAGTTTATAAATTAAATTGAAAAATAAAATAAATAAAAGAACATTGAAAACAAACTTGAAAACAAATTTTTAAAAATACTATTGACTGAATAACAATTTTAAGATATCATCATAAATTAACAATACGGTGCCTGTAGTTCAGAGGTAGAGCGCCAGAATGTGGATCTGGTTGTCGTGGGTTCAATTCCCATCAGGCACCCAATGCTTTTTTGAGCATTAGGCACGCGCCCGTAGCTCAGCTGGATAGAGCAACAGACTTCGAATCTGTAGGTCGCACGTTCGAGTCGTGTCGAGCGCATAACAGACGGGCCACTAGCTCAGTTGGTAGAGCAACAGACTCTTAATCTGTGGGTCGAAGGTTCAATTCCTTCGTGGCTCAAAAAAAGTGTTTTTAGCAAACTATTGACATTTTTTTTTATATAGTGTATCTTGTTTAATGCTTATGATACACTAGTAACCAGCTTGCTAAACAAGCGAGAGTGGTGAAATTGGCAGACACGCTAGACTTAGGATCTAGTGCCCTAGGCGTGAGGGTTCAAGTCCCTCCTCTCGCATAACTATATTAATTAGTTAATGTGATAAATAGTGCCTGTAAAGTTTACGAATTTAATTCGTAGCGGAAATTATTTTGCGGGAATAGCTCAGTGGTAGAGCGCCACCTTGCCAAGGTGGATGTCGCGGGTTCGACCCCCGTTTCCCGCTCAAAGCGAAGGCGATTCGGAGTAATCTGAATCGCCTTTTTTATTATTTTATTTTTAAGGAACTAATTGTGAAAGTAACCAGCGAAATTACAAAACTTGAAAACTCAACTGTAAAATTAACAGTTACGGTTGAAAAAAAAGATGTTGCCAAAAGTTATGATGAAATTTTGGCTAAATATGCAAAAACAATACAGATTCCCGGTTTTCGTAAAGGAAAAGCACCTACTTCAGTTTTAGAAAAAAAATTCGGAGAATCATTAAAATCCGAAGCTTGTGCTGAACTAATTGATAAGGCATTGGAAAAAGTTTTTGCACAAATGGATAAAGAACAATCGGAAAATCGTCCTCTACCATATGCCCAACCTGAGTTGGACGGTGGTATGCCAATATTGGACACATCAAAAGATTTGACATTTGCTATACAATATGATGTACTTCCTAAAGTTACTATTACAGACTTAAATAATATCGCAATTAAAGAGCCACAAGTTAAAATTGGTGATGAAGAATTAAATCAAGAATTACAAGCAATTCGTGAACGCAATGCAATGGTTATGGATAAAAAAGATGATGAAAAAGCTGAAAAAAATGATATCGTAACAATTACGTATAGTGAGCTTGATGATGAAAATAATATCATTCCCGATACAACACGAGAAGGTTTTGTCTTCACAATCGGTTCCGGTGAAAATATATACAAAATTGATGACGAAATTATCGGAATGAAAAAAGATGAATCTAAAAACATAACTAAAAAATATGATAAAGATTTTAACGATAAGGATTTAGCCGGAACAACAAAAAAAATTCGCGTAACAGTTACCTCATTAAAAGTGCGTAATCTTCCAGAACTTGATGATGAACTTGCTCAGGACGTAAATAATAAGTATAAAACGCTTGAAGATATGAAAAAAGATATTTCAAAAAATCTTCAATTAGCATTGGAAAACCGTCTTAAAGAAATTAAATCAAATGATTTAGTTGAACAGCTAATTGAAAAATTTCCAATGGAATTACCTCAATCAATGGTTAAAATGGAATTGGAAAGTCGATGGAGAATGATGGCTCAAAGATTTCAAACTTCTG
This sequence comes from Treponema sp., assembly GCA_012520945.1. GTDB lineage: Bacteria > Spirochaetota > Spirochaetia > Treponematales > Treponemataceae > JAAYNH01. Next base: position 1,832 of record JAAYNH010000017.1, read on the forward strand.
TTGAACAATTAGATAAAATGATTGCAGCCTCCGGTCAGAAAAAAGAAGATATGCTTGCAGAATGGACAGGCGATGCAAAAAAAATGCTAAAAGGTCGCATCATTATTGAAACATTATTAAAAGATAGAAATATTGAAGTTAGTGATGAAGAAGTTGAAGCAGAATATGCAAAAATTTCTGAAGGTGCTGGAATGTCTGTAGAAGAAGTAAAAAAACACTATTCAGATGCAAATCGTAAAGAATATTTAATTGATGATATAAAAGAACAAAAACTTTATGACCAACTTTTTGCAGAAATAAAAATTTCCAAAGGGGAGAAAAAAACATTTGCAGAACTTTTTACAAAATAAGTTCTAAATATTTTGGGTTGTTCTAATTTGAACAGCCCAAATTTTTTTTTACTTGAATTTTTCTGTTTTTGTGTTACATTTATATATGAAACATATTAGCAATATTTAAAAAAAATTAAATTATATTTTTAAGGAAAAACGATGCAAGAAAAAATGAATTCATTAGTACCATATGTTATTGAACAAACCGGCAATGGAGAACGCTCATACGATATTTTTTCAAGACTTTTAAAGGATAGAATTATTTTTGTTGACGGTGAAATTACAGACATAACAGCAGACTTAGTTGTCGCACAGATTCTTTTTCTTGAATCACAAAGCCCGGAAAAAGACATTAGTATGTATATTAATTCACCGGGGGGTTCTGTAACAGCCGGACTTGCAATTTATGACACAATGCAATATGTAAAATGTGAAATTCAGACTATTTGTATGGGACAAGCAGCTAGTATGGCCGCAATTTTACTTGCAGGCGGAACAAAAGGGAAACGCTTTGCACTTCCTTCTTCACGCGTAATGATTCATCAACCTTGGGGAGGTGCTGAAGGACAAGCAACCGATATTTCAATTCAAGCAAAAGAAATTATACGATTAAAAAAACTTTCAGTAAAATATATGGCTGAACATACCGGTAAAACAGAAAAAATCATCACTGAAGACATGGAAAGAGATTTTTATTTAAATGCAGAAGAAGCGTTAGAATATGGCATTATTGACAAAATTATGACAGGAAGAAAACATGGCAAATAATATAAAAGACGGTGGAAGCAGAATTTGCTGTTTTTGCGGAAAAAAAGGTTCTCAAACACGTCGATTTATTGACGGACCATTGGGTGTATCCATTTGTACTAATTGTATTTCTGTATGCCAAACATTAATTGATGAAGACAATGAAAATATTACATCGATTGAAATAAATAAAGTTCCAACCCCAAAAGAGTTTAAAGAATATTTAGATCAATATGTTATTGGGCAAGAATATGCAAAAAAGGTTTTAGCCGTATCTGTATATAATCACTACAAACGCATGAGTACAAAAAATAAAATAAAAGATAATGATATTACCATAGAAAAATCAAATATTCTTTTAATTGGACCAACGGGTTCAGGAAAAACATTACTTGCTAAAACTTTGGCACAAAAACTAAATGTTCCATTTGCAATAGCAGATGCAACAACCTTAACTGAAGCCGGATATGTTGGTGAGGATGTTGAAAATGTTTTGTTAAAATTAATTAATGCCGCAAATGGAAATATTAAGGAAGCAGAAAGAGGAATAATTTTTATCGATGAAATTGATAAAATTGCCCGAAAGTCTGAAAATGTTTCAATTACAAGAGATGTTTCAGGTGAAGGTGTTCAACAAGCATTATTGAAAATTATTGAAGGAACAAAAGCTAATGTTCCACCTCAAGGAGGAAGAAAGCATCCTAATCAAGAATTAATTGAAATTGATACTACAAATATTTTATTTATTTGTGGTGGTGCATTTGTCGGTTTGGAAAAAATTGTCGAGTCGCGAATTAGTAAAGGAACGATTGGTTTTGGTTCTGCTTCAAATAATATGACAGAAGAAGAAAAAGCAGATATTCTTAATCAAGTTATTTCAGATGATTTGGTAAAATTCGGTCTTATTCCGGAATTAATCGGTCGTTTACCCATGACAACTGCATTGAAGGAATTAACACGTGAAGATTTAATGCATATTCTAACCGAACCGAAAAATGCAATTACAAAACAGTTCATTGCTTCTTTTGCAATTGATAATGTAGGTTTATCATTTTCAAAAGATGCAATTGAAGCAATTGCAGATACTGCTATTAAACAAAAAACCGGTGCACGTGGACTTCGTTCAATTGTTGAAAAACTATTGATGGATGTAATGTTTGATGCTCCGTCAATTATAGGTGCAAAAAAATTAGAAATTACCGGAGATGTTGTTCTAAATAAAAAACAACCACAAATAAAAACGCTCCAAAATGAACAAAAAACTGCTTAAATGCTTTATTTAAGTGCCATGAGGACTTCTACGGTTTTCATGGCTGTTTTTTTCCATGAATATTCTTTTACTTTTTCAAGTCCAAATGAAATAATTTTTTTGCGCAAATCCTCATCTGTTGAAATTTTTTCCAATAAATTTGCAAGCTCTTCAATATTATCAGAATCAAACAGAACAGGAATATTTTTTTTAACTAAATCACTTAACGCTCCGGATTTAGAACAAATTATCGGAACACCACAAGCCATTGCTTCAAGGACAGGTAGTCCTACTCCTTCTGCAACGGAAGGAAAAACACATGCATCACTACCAATATAAAGCTCACGCAAACTTGCATGCGGAAAATAGCCTGTAATAAAAATATCTGTAGCATATTTACTTTTTGCAACATATTTATGAATAGAGTCCGCATGCTTTCCTTCACTTCCTGCTAAAACAAGTCTATGCGGTAATTGTGTTTTTTCCTTAAATAACTCAAAAGCCTTGATAAGTTCGATATGTTTTTTAGTTAAAAAATTTAATTTTGAAGCATAAACAAAATATGGTCTTTTAATGGCAAAAGGTTTTATATTAACAAATTCATTTTGAAATAGTTCTGTTGTTGGATAAAATAAACTATGATCAATGCCATTAGGAATAACGTATATTTTATCTTCACTAATACCTAAATTTATTAAATCTTTTTTTAAAAATTCACTTGAAGTAATAATATGTTTTATATTTTTATATGCTTTTAAAATTATATTTCTTCTTATTTTGCTTTTAGTTTCCTTAAGAACATTTGACAAAATTGTATTTACGATTGCTATTGCATTAATAGATTTAGGAATGGGACAAACTTTAAAAAGACGTGAAAAAATAATTAGATCATATCTTTGTTTTATCATAAATCTTTTCAAATAAAATCTATAAAAGATAAATTTCGTATACGGTTTGTAAAACATCTTTACCGTTTTATATGTAATATGAGGTAAATCTGAGTTATATGTATATTTATCAATTACAGAGCCAAATAATTCAAAAGAAATATTTTCAGAATTCGGTAAATTTTTTATCAATGATAAAAGATATGAACCAATTCCGCTTTTTCCACTATGACAACCAAAAGTATCAATTCCAACTTTCATAAACGAAATTGTAGCATAGAAATTATAAATATGCTATAGTGATAAATATATGAATTCATTTAATTTTAATCCTGTTTTTGTTGAACAATTAAAACAAAAAAACATCTTAACAGCTACAAACGTGCAAAAAACTGTTATACCCATTATCTTACAAGGTAAAAATATAATTTTTCAAAGCGACACAGGTACAGGCAAAACACTTGCTTTTTTACTTCCATTAATTGAAAGACATAAACTAATGACTTCTGAAAACATTGTACTCATTGTTTCTCCTACTCATGAACTTGCAAGCCAAATTAAAAATGAAGCAAATTATTTTGAAGGCATAAAATCTATTTTATGTTTTGGCGGAGTGCCTATTAAAAGACAAATTGAAATGCTTAAAACAAAACCTCAAGTCATTGTTGGTAGTGCCACTAGATTAAGTGAACTAATTATGTTAAAAAAAATTAAAATACAAAATGTCAGTGCAATAGTTTTTGATGAAGTAGATAGACTTTTATCAAAAGAATTACGTGAAAAATCTTTACAACTTTTATCATTAGTTTATCAAAACACAAATATACAAATTATTGCTTGTTCAGCAACAATAAAAAATGATACTGAAATCTCATTGAATAAAACTTTTAATAAAAAAGATAATATTAGTCTATTTGAAATAATTAAATTACCATCTGAAAATATATTAACAAATAAAATTAAACATATAGCCATCTATGCAGAAAATTGCAATAAAGCTGATACATTACGTTCTTTTTTAGCTGCAGTTCAACCCAAAAAAACTCTCGTTTTTACTTCACGCCCTCAAGATGCTGAAATTCTTGCAAGTAAATTACGAAATAAAAAGGTAAATTGTGAATGTTTACATGCAAAAGCTGATAAAATTAAACGAAAATCTGCCATTGATAAATTTAGAAGCGGAAAAAGCAATTTACTAATTACAAGTGATTTGGCTGCACGAGGATTAGATATTGCAAATATATCTCACATTATTCAAATGGATTTACCAAAAGCAGAAGATTTTTTTATTCACAGAACGGGCAGAACAGCACGATGCGGAAAAGAAGGAATCAATGTTGTAATTGGGGACGCATTTGAAATGGAAAACTTTGCACGCCTGGAAAAAAAACTTAAAATATTTGTAAACCCAGCAGAACTTCACGGTGGCAAACTTGTTTTTTTGAAATAATTATAGTAACTTTAATATATTCAGATTTTATGGAGGAAATATGGCTGACGAAAATGTTAAACCGAAAAAAAAGAAAAAAATGACGGCAGGATCCTTATTTTTTACAATTATATTTATTATAGGAATTGCTTTATTTGCCACTAGTTTTTTTATTGTAGATGAAACAGAACAAGCCGTTATTACACGTTTTGGAAAATATTATAAAACACTTGGTCCGGGTTTACAATTTAAACTTCCTTTCGGTATAGATAAAAGTTATTCGGTACCTATAAAAATTATTCAAACGGAACAATTCGGATTTAAAACTTTGAAAGAAGGACAAACAAATCGTTATCTTAACAATATCACAAAAGAAAGTACAATGCTCACGGGAGATTTAAATATCGTTGATGTCGAATGGAGCATTCAATATCGCATAAAAGATCCGGTTGCTTGGCTTTTTAATGTAAAAGAAACACGCCAAACAATTCGTGATATTTCACAGGCAGTTGTAAATAACTTAGTTGGCGACCGTGCAATTTTAGATGTAATGACTTCCGAACGTTCAGCAATTCAAAATACTGCAGTTACATTAATGAACGAAAATTTTAATGCACTTGGTTTAGGTATTGAAGTAAATACAGTGCAATTACAAAATGTTGTTCCGCCAAAAGGTGTTCAAGATGCTTTTGAAGATATTAATAAAGCTGAACAAGATAAAAATCGTTTTATTAATGAAGGCAAAGAAGCATATAACACTGAAATTCCAAAAACACAAGGAGAAGCAGATCAACAAGTTTTGATTGCTCAAGGTTATGCATCGGAACGTATTAATAAAGCAAAAGGTGATGTTGCTCGTTTCAATGCTGTTTATGATGAATATAGAAAATCCTCAGGAATAACGCGCGAACGTCTTTATCTTGAAACAATGGAAACGATATTTAAATCACAAAAAAACAGTACACTTATTGATAAAAACTTAGACAATATGTTACCTGTTAAAAATCTTTCTAATACAACCGGAGGTAATCAATAATGAAAAAAACACTTGGAATATTCATTGGAATAATTATTCTTATTGTTGTATTTTTACTTTTAGGACCTTTTTATATTGTACAGGAAGGAACACAAGTTGTAATTACGCGAATGGGTGAAGTTGTTGGTACAAAAACAAATGCAGGTTTATATTTTAAAATTCCAATTTTAGATGTTATTAACACATATCCAAAATTAATTCTAAGTTTAGACGGAGATGCACAAAAGTTACAGACAAAAGAAAATCAGTTTATATTTGTTGATACAACTTGTCGTTGGAAAATTAACGATGTAAAATTATTTTATCAAACTTTCAAAACATTAGATGCCGCATACAACAGAATTTCTGATGTAATTGATTCTGCAACACGCACAATTGTTTCTCAAAACAGATTAAGTGAAATTGTTCGCTCTTCAAATATGTTAAATGATAAATATAATTCAACTGAAAATTTAGAAAATGACTATCTCAAAGAAACTGCAATAGAAATCGAAAATGTTTTCAAAGGCCGTCGTCAGTTAAGCGTTGAAATGGCAGATGAAGCACGTAAAACTTTGGAAGGATATGGAATTAATTTAATAGACATTGTCCCACGGCAAATTAAATATGCAGATGAAATGACAGAAAGCGTTTATTCAAGAATGATTAAAGAACGCAATCAAATTGCACAATTATATCGTTCTGAAGGAGAAGGTAAAAAAGCTGAGTGGCTTGGAAAACTTGAAAATGAAAAACGCTCAATTATGTCCGATGCATATCGTCGAGCTGAAGAAATAAAAGGTTCTGCTGATGCTGAAGCCACAAAAATTTATGCTCAAAGTTATTCAAAGGATCCTGAATTTTATTCATTCTGGAAAAGCATGGAAAGTTATAAAGAAACTATTCCGCAATTTGATGCTACTTTTAGCACAGATATGGAATACTTCAAATATTTGTATTCATCACGAGCTCGCTAAACAATGTTATTTTCACAGGCAGATATATTAAATATTACAAAAGATAAAATTGAACTTTCAATGCAAATGAGTCAAAGTGATTTTGCGAAAGCAAAACTTTTGCAATATTTAACAGAACCCGGATATTTGGCAAAAATTACTGATAATGAAGTAAAGTTTAGCGAATTTCGATTTGAAGAAACAACCGAAAAAAATGGAAATATTCTTGTTATTTCTAAGGGCTATTCAGGAACTAGTCTTTATGAATTTTTTTTTGAAAAAAAAATTAATGAAAATTCATTTAAAGCATTTGAACTCTTAAAAAAAATTTTTGAAAATGCTATTTTACAAAAAAAAATAATTCCTTTTACAGCTCCTCTTTTTACGATTATTTCAAGTGATTTTACTGAAATTTTATTTTTGCCAAAAGAATTATGTCTTCGATCTTTACTAAACTGTGGAGATAAGACATATTCAAAATTTGCAGGTTTATTTATAAATGAAAATCTAAATAATGAAGACTCCTTACGTTTTACACTTTCTATATATGCGTATTTTTTAGTCACCGGCAAATTACCATTTAATGAAATAGATTCTGAAAAACGATATGAAGATTATTATGACTGTAAATTTATTCCGTTGGAATTATGTGAAAAATGTAAAAATTCAGATGCAGGAAAAATTGTTACATTTAATTTATGTAAAGGTAGTCCCATGGGCAGAAAACTTGAATCAAGTAAATCTTTGCCTAATATAAATTCATTTTTTGAAATTAATAATTTTTCTTTATCACAAAAAACAAAAGATAATCAAAAAAAAAGAATTTTGTTAAAACATAATAAAACTATACCTTTTTTAAGAAAATGTAGAAAAAATTCTTTTGCTATTAAAACATGGGCTTTTGTAATTTTTTCTGCACTGATTTTAATTTTAGGTTATTTTATTGGCAGAAAACCTCCTACAAACATAAAAGGCCTAACATCTTTTCAAGTTATTGAAACGGCATATACAGGTTTTAACAATTTAGATTTACCTTTGTTTAACTCTTGCATGACAGGTAAAGCAGGAAAAAATTTTGAGGAATTCATAGCAGGTTTTTATGCTACAGGGAAAATACGAATGATGTATGAAAAAGATGCCGGTACTTTACCACCAAGTCAATGGTTTCATTTAAAAAATGATACTGACTATTGGACTTTTGGTTTGACAAATTTATTAATTAACGGACAGACAGGAAATTTAAGTGCAAACTATCATAAACGAAAAAAAGGTGAAAAAGTTTATCCTGTCAAAATTGAAAATGGTTTAGTTTTGCATAAAGGAGACACAAAAAAATTTAATGCTTCTTATTACAGGTTACATCATCAATCATTGGATAAACTTTTTGTCAATTTTCATACAACAGAAATTGAAACTACGTATGATGGAAAAAAATGGCTTATTTCTAAATTTGATGACAAATTTACTCCTGTTGAATTAGATACAGCTCAATTTAATACAAAATATGTAACATTACTTAAAGAAGGAAATTCTGTTTTTAGTGCAATAGAAATATTACGAAAAGAATATGAATGGTTACCAACAGAAGTTGACTTAAAAAAAGGAATTACAGAAATTCGTCAATTTTATTTTAAGAAATTTAATATGGAATATAAAGAATAAATCCCCAGAACAAGACTTGAACTTGCACGCCCTTACGAGCTCTAGTACCTGAAACTAGCGTGTCTACCATTCCACCATCTGGGGAAAATATATATTTATAATATCAAAAAAGAATTTTTTCTACAATATATATTAATAATTAATTAAAAACTTTTTCTTTTAAAAATCTTTTATCTTCTTCTTTAATTTGAGTAAATTCACAAAGCGAACAAGTTTGTGTATAATCTAAAATATCTTTTGCATCTCCAATAATTTTTTTAACTTTTATTGTTGCAAAAATTATACGCCTACCAATTTCCATTGGAACTGAAATTTTAATTGCATATTCAATACCGAATTTTAAAATCATATCTTTTTCTGAACAACCTAATACAATCTGTTTATGCGACAAAAATAAAATTGATAAGGGTTTAAATCGATTTTCAACTGCAGATATTTGTAACGGTTTTTCAGAAAAAAAGAATTTAACACTTTCTAAATTATTTATTTCTAAAATAGTATCAGAATTAATTAAATCTTTTGAAAGAGATCTGTCAAAAACATTAAAAGATTTCAAAGGAAAACATTCAATATTAACACTGGCGTTTTCTCCGCTTAAAAAATAAATTGTGCTATATGGAAAAAGTTGTTTGTTTTTTTCTTCATCATCTTCTTGAGAATAAATAATTTCAGGAATTACAATTGCATATCCGGATTTTGTATGATTAAATGAATTTAAAAAATATAATCCACGACCTTTATAATAGAAAAAAACTTTAACTGGGGTGTCATTTGTAAATTGTATATTTTTTTTTGATGATTCAATAAAAAAAAGTCTATTTTTAATAATTGAAAATTCATTTTTATTAACACAAACATACTCATCATTGGAATTTAAAATAATTATTTTGGAAATATTTTTTGATAATTCATCCAAAATCATTTTTCTACTTAAACCACTAAAAGAATTTTGTGCATTTGATTCCAAATTATTTTTCCTTCTCTTTACTTATGCGAATTTGCTCAATGAATAGCTTTGCATTTTCATCAACTAAATTTATATCCATATCAATAAATGATGACTCAAAATAAATTCTTACAGGAACTTCAACATACATATATGTTTCTTCATTTGAAATTTGAACTTCACCTTTGTATGGTGCACCGATTATCCAAGAAATAATTTTTTTCCAATCGGAAATTTCGTATTCTAAAATTTTTGCTTGAAAATTATAATCTGTTAAAAATACATTTTTATCAACTTTATGATCCATTAAATTTTTCAAAAATGTTTCGACAACATTATATTCATTTTTAGTCAATTTACGTAAATCAAGGGAAGCAAAACTTTTAATTTCAGGATAAACAGGCTTTTCTTTTTTTTGATTTATGCCTAAAAACAAACCTTCAGGTAACAAAATAGATGGTTTTTGATTTTTTTTATCCCTTCTTAAAAATTTATTATTATTAAATTTTTCTTCACCTTTTTCTAAAATATATGCATCAATTTCTTCAGTCCAATCCATGTCAACACTACGTTCTTCAGTTAAAGCTTTTAATGTATCTGTGTATGAAATTTCATAAAATTCTTCATTTGCATTTGAACAGCTTGTAATTAATAAGAGAATTATAGTAACTAGTAATAAATAATATTTCATTTGAACAATTATATCACAAAAATCACTTATAGACAATAATTCCATAAAAATGTAAAATATAAAGAACAAAATTTTAAGGAAAAAATGATTATGGCATTCACTTTAACAGAAAAAATCTTAAGAAAACACATTGTAAAAGAAGCATGTACCTTAACAGAAATTTTAAATGATAAACCTATTAAACGCGGTGATGATATTGCAATTAGTATTGACCAAACTTTAACACAAGACGCAACAGGAACTATGGCATATTTACAATTTGAAACAATTGGTATTCCACGCGTAAAAACCGAAGTTTCCGTTTCATACATTGATCACAATACATTACAAACAGATTTCCGTAATATGGACGATCATAGATATTTACAGTCAATTGCCGCAAAATATGGCATTTGGTTTTCTCGACCAGGAAATGGAATTTGCCATCAAGTTCATTTGGAACGATTTGGTGTTCCCGGAAAAACACTACTTGGCTCCGATTCACATACTCCAACTGGTGGCGGAATCGGTATGATTGCCATTGGTGCAGGTGGATTAGATGTTGCAGTAGCTATGGGAGGCGGAGCATTTCACTTGGCAATGCCTAGAGTTATCGGTGTAAAATTAAGCGGAAAATTGAACAAGGGTGTAAGTGCTAAAGACATTATTTTAGAAGTTTTACGTCGCGAAACTGTAAAAGGTGGTGTTGGAAGTGTTTATGAATATTTCGGTGATGGCGTTAAAAATCTTAGTGTACCTCAAAGAGCGACTATTACAAATATGGGTGCAGAGCTTGGTGCTACTTGTTCAATTTTTCCTTCCGATGAAACTACAAAAGCTTTTTTAGAAGCGATAGGGCGTGGCGAAAGTTGGTCTGAACAAAAAGCGGATGATAACTGTAATTATGACAAAGTTATTGAAATTGATTTAAATAAATTAACTTCATTGGCAGCCTGCCCTCATTCACCGGATGCAGTTAAAGATATTCCGTCATTAGCAGGAATAAAAGTAAATCAAGTAGTTATTGGTTCATGTACAAATTCATCGTTAGATGATTTAACATCTGTTGCTTCAATAGTTAAGGGCAAGCATATTAGTCCTGATGTTGAAGCAGGCATTGCTCCGGGAAGTCGTGCAACACTTCTGATGGCTGAAAAATCCGGTGTTTTAGGTGAACTAATTCGTGCAGGTTTTCGCATTTTAGAAAGTGCTTGCGGTCCATGCATTGGTATGGGATTTGCTCCAAACTCTGAAGGTATTTCTTTGCGCACATTTAATAGAAACTTTAAAGGAAGAAGTGGCACGGCAAATGCTTTTGTATATCTTGTTTCTCCTGAAACAGCTGCAGCAGCTGCTATTACGGGGGTAATAACCGATCCTGCAACACTTAATTATGAAAAACCTGTATCGGAAGGAATTAGTATGCTTTCCGGAACCAGTATTTCTCTTACTGCCAAAGATATAAAAAAATTTGCAAAAGATGACGGAATGTTAATTGCTCCACTACCAAAAGATGAGGCAGAAAAAATTGAAATTATTCGTGGACCTAATATAAAACCATGTCCTGCAAGTCCGGCTTTTTCTACATCACTTAAATTACCTGTACTACTAAAAACTCAAGACAATGTTTCTACAGATGATATTATGCCTGCCGGAGCAAAAGTATTGCCTTTGCGTTCAAATATTCCTGAAATTTCAAAGTTTACATTTGAAAGATTAGACGCAAATTTTTATGAAAGAGCAATGGAAAATGCAAAGGCTCAAGAAAATAACATACCGTCTAAAAAAGGTTGCATTATCATTGGTGGAGAAAACTATGGTCAAGGTTCATCACGTGAGCATGCTGCCCTTGCACCAATGTATCTTGGAGTTCGTAGTGTAATAGTTAAATCTTTTGCACGTATACATAAAGCGAACTTAATTAATTATGGAATTATTCCAATTACTTTTTCAAATGCCGATGATTATGATAAAATTTCACAAGGCGATATATTAGAAATTACCAATATTGAGGAAGCATTAGACACAGGTTGTTCTTTTAAAATTCTATGTAACGGAGTTGAAATTGAAGGTGAAAACTCTCTTGATGAACGTAGTTGCAAAATTTTAAAAGATGGTGGTTTAGCAATTTATACAAGAAATGGCGGACAATAATTTTAATTTTCACATATGAACACAAACTTTTTATTTGCTTTACAAAAGTGTTTTCTGTGAAATATGTTTTTAATTATGGCAGTAATTCGTGATCCAATTTGGAAAAATATTTACATTGATGACTCACTTTTTGAAGCAACGAAATGCTCCGCTTTTATTAGACTAAATAATATTCGACAACTTGGTCCAACATATTTAGTATATCCGGGAGCAACTCATACAAGAAGTTCACATTCTTTTGGAGTCTTTCACATCGGTTCAAAATTATTAAAAACATTGGAAAAAAAAGGTGCAACTTGGATTTCTAAAATCGGGCGTGCATCATTTTTAGCCGCATGTCTTTTTCATGACATTGGTCATTTTCCTTTTACACATTCACTAAAAGAATTACCGTTAGAAGAACACGAAAGTCTTAGTGCTAAAGCAGTCAAATTACCGGAACTTGCTAAATGCATTGAAAAATTTGGTGGAGATTCTGAACAAACTGCATCAATCATTGATGAAAAAATTTCTATAAATGATTCTGAAACGTTATTTTATCGTAAATTACTATCCGGAGTTTTAGACCCTGATAAATTAGACTACCTGAATCGCGATGCATTTTTTTGTGGTGTTCCGTATGGAGTTCAAGATACAGATTACATAATTCAAAACCTTGAACCATCTCTTAAAAATGGTATTACCTTAGAAGATAATAAACTTATAAGTGTTGAAAACATATTATTCTCAAAATATTTAATGTATCGTTCAGTATATTGGCATAAAAATGTGCGTATTAGTACTGCTTTAATGAAAAAAGCATTGAATGCTGCACTGACTGAAAAAAAAATTATTACCAGCGAGCTTTATGAGCTTGATGATAATTCTATTTTTTCAGTTTTAGAAAAATGTAAAAATTTTCCTGAATATAAATGTGCATTGGCTGTCAAAAATAATTTTTTATATGAGACAGTTTTTGAATTTTCTTTCGACACCTCAAATAATCTTCACAAAAATCTAGAAGATTTAAAATTTCGTAGCAATTTTGAAAAAGAACTTGCCGAAAAACTTAATATTGAACAAACCGATATTTTAATAGATGTTCCTGAAAATATAAGTTTTGAATCAAATCTACTTGACGGCAAAGAAACTGTTTTTTCAAAAAATACAATTAAAAGTTTTACTCAAAATTTACGAAAAATTCGAATTGCTATAAATCCGAAAGTTATACAAAAGATTCCAAAGAATTTTATTGATGAATCAAATTTTATGTAGTATAATTCAATTATGAAAGTGCATAATATTGTTGAAGAATTGGTTATAAATAGTGTTAATGATATGTTTAACCGATTAAAAGAAATGAATCCTCAATGGCTATCTTGTGATTGTGAACACTGCCGTCTTGACGCAACCTCTTATGTTTTAAATCGCGTTCCTCCAAAATACATTGTTTCAGGGCGCGGTTTAACATATAATATTGCCGATGATAATATTCAACAAAAAGCTGATATTGAATCTTTAGTTATGGAAGCAATACGTATTGTTAGTTCTGTACAAAGACCTTATCATGACAAAAATAAAGACGAAGATGATTCATTTTGTCCGGGACCGGCTTTTAATTTTCCAACTTTTTTTGGCACTGTTTATGACGGTAATACTTTTGAACCAATCAGTAATGCAGAAATTACCTTAAAATATGACGGCAAACCTGCTTCTATGATAGATTATACTTGGACTAATCCATGCATTACAGATAAAAGATCAAAAGCAACTTTTACTTTTTTGGTTAAGCCTATTCCTGCAAAAAAAACTAACGAAAATAAAGTTTTTACATTTACACTTAAAGTTGAAGCTGCCGGTTATGACAAAATAACTTATAATTTTACATTACCTGTTATAAGTGAATGCAAACCAAAATTTTCAATGAACTCAACATATTCATTAAAAATACAAGATTTGTTTTTATTTAGAAATAATTAATTTATTTCATTTTTTTTAAACTTCAGAACATATTTTGCTAAAATTTAATCAAAAAAACTCAAATTACCTTAAAACAACTATTGACATATTTTTAAAGTAATGCTATAGTGTTTAAGTTGACTTAAATGTCTCCTTCGTCTAGTGGTTAGGACATCGGGTTTTCATCCCGACAACAGGGGTTCAATTCCCCTAGGAGATGCTCTAAAGCCCTGCATTAAATTGTAGGGCTTTTTTTTATGATTTTTCAAAAAGGAAATTATTATATATTTATATTATGGAACAAAACAATCATTACATAAAAATTAATCCTGAAACTACCGGTAATTATTTAGCTTCCGGTGGTAGTTTACAAAAGCTTTCTCCTTTTTTTGAAGAACGTCCAAGTCAAGTTCAACTAACAATAGATATTTGTAAAACATTTAATTCAAACGGTATTGCTGCTTTTGAAGCAGGAACCGGCGTAGGTAAATCATTTGCTTACCTTTTACCAAGCATTATTTGGGCACAAAATAATAATCATAGGGTTGTTATTTCAACAGGTACAATTAATCTTCAACAACAATTAATTGAAAAAGATATACCTTTTGCAAAAAAAATTCTAAATACAGATATTAAGGCAACTTTAATAAAGGGTCGACAAAACTATATTTGTAAACGTCGACTTTATGAAGCAGTTAATGAACCGGATTTATTTGATGATGAAAATGAACAGTTAATAAAAATAGAACAATGGGTAAAAAATTCAGACACCGGTAGTAAAAATGATTTACCTTTTATGCCAAATGAATCAATATGGCAGAGAATAAATTCCGAATCCGATGCATGTATGGGAAATAAATGTTTTTATAATAATTCATGTTTCGTTATGAAAGTTAAAAAGCAAGCAAGTGAATCAAAAATTTTAGTAGTAAATCATCATCTACTTTTTGCAGATATAGAAGCAAGAATGTATGGAATGGGCTATGATGACACTGCCGTTTTACCACCTTATAAAAGATTGGTTTTTGACGAAGCACACGGTATAGAAAATGCTGCAACAAGTTTTTTCTCAGAAACAATAACTAAGTTTAAATTAGCAAAACAATTAAATATGTTTTACAGACAAAAAAAAGGAGCAGAAGCCGGTCATCTTTTTACGTTAGAAGCTTTATCATCACAAGGAAATTTAATTAACGAGATTCTTTCTCAAATTAGTATAATTAAATTATCAATGCAAGATTTAGATAGCGTTGCTTTAGTTTTGCTTGAAAATGAATACACATTTAGATTGACAGTTTCAACGGAACCTTTATTTAATAATATTTTTGTAGCAATGGATAAATTAAAAAACATTATTGAGAATTTTACTGGAAATGTTCGCATGATAATTGAAGGTATCCCTGAAAAAGATAGAGAAAATCCTGAAGTTTGGGAATGTAAACAAATGTTACGACGAATTGAAAATATTGGTATTTTATGTAAAAAATTTGTTTCTTGGTCAGAATATCCTGATACTGTTTTTTGGTTGGAAAAAAATAAATTTTCAAGTACATTTTCTAAAAAGTTCGGAGAAACATTTTTTGTAAAATTTATTCAAACTCCTTTAGAAATTGCTTCAAAAATGAATATTGGTGTTTTTGAACCAATGGATAGTGTTATTTGCACATCTGCAACTTTACGTACAGGAAATAGTTTTGATTTTTGGAGCAGTCGTAGTGGACTTTTTTACACGGATAAAGAAAGAGTTTTTACAGGTGTATATGATTCGCCATTTCCTTATAAAACAAATGTTAAATTATGTATTGCAAATGATGCTCCGGCTCCAAATAGCTATGGATTTCAAGATTTTCTTGAAATGTCGGTTCCTAAATTAATTAATGCAGCAAATGGTCGTACGTTGGTTTTATTTACGTCTTATGATTCATTAAAAAAAACATGGGAAGTCTCACTAAATTCTTCATTGTGTAAAGGCATAAAATTATTAAAACAAGGTGATGATGACAGATTTAGACTTTTAGAAAGCTTTAAAATCGATGAATCAAGTGTGCTTTTTGCAACAGATTCATTTTGGGAAGGAATAGATGTTCCCGGAGAGTCTTTAAGCCATGTAATTATAGCAAAATTACCGTTTCATGTACCATCGGATCCTGTATTTGCCGCTCGTTGTGAAGATATTGAGCGACGTGGTGGAAACCCTTTTATGGAATTAAGTATTCCGGATGCAGTTATTAAATTTAGACAAGGATTTGGACGACTTATGCGTCGTGCAAGTGATAAAGGTATTGTTACTGTTCTAGATAAAAGAATTTATGCAAATAGTTATGGAAAAATTTTTATTTCAAGTATTCCAGATGTAAATGTTTTTGTTTGTTCAATTAATCAGTGTGTTGAAGAAATAAAAAAAGACCTATGATAAACACAGATCTTTTTTAATAATTATTTAAAATCTTTTGGACGTCGTTCAACTCGTTTGCATGAACCACATTCTGCAACATTTTTGATTTTACCGCTTTCAAACAATGTTTTCATAATAACTTCTCCACCACAAGAACAAAAGAATTTATGTGTTGTAACTGTCTTGCGAGAGTTTTTACTTGCACCTGCCATTATAATCCTCCAATAATTGAATTAATATAATAATAATAAAAATATAAAAATAAGTCAACTAATATGGTTATTCGTTGTGTTAAACTAAATTTTTAATATATTTATATACTTATTTTAAGAATTATTAATAAATATAACATTACATAATTTAAATTATCTACACTTCAAGAATTTTTTCCAAGGAATTACGGAATTCGTTTTCATTTGTACTGTTGTAAAAAGGAACTCCGGTAATTCTGTATTTATCAGTCAGAAGATTGATAGTCTTTTTTTCTTTTCTAATTTCTTCCAAAAAGTCTTTTTTCCATTCCTCTCCTGCAATCAAATGGCCTCCTTTTGGTTCAATAAAAATTTGATAAGTAAGCTGTTCTGCATTTTTCTCTTTACAGAACAGTAGAAAATCTGGTTCAAAGGCTCTTCCACGTTTATCAAATATTTTCAAAACTCTTTCATTTCTTATCAAATAAATGTTTTTATATTTTTTCTTAATATTTTCAAACCTCCTTGCAAACATTTCAACAAAACCTTTTTCTTCACTTGTTCCATAGTTGGCATTGTAAACATACCAAGGCTCATTGACTACCAATGATTCTTGCCCGTTTACTCGTTCGTTATGTCTATGAACTCGAATTTCTTTATCTTTAAATACATTCTGAATATAGTCATGAATATAATCTGATCCTTCATATGTCGTTATGTTCGATTTTATATCTGCTTCAATATTAGATAATAAATTGCTAACAGCTTTCAAATAATCTTTATTTTTTATATCATTTAAACGTTTTTGAGTACCCTTAAAAGTTATTTCAAGCCCTGCTATATAATCTTTTTTTTCAATAAAATCAGAAATAGAATTAATGTTAGGGAAGTATCTTGAAATTTCAGAAAAATAGAAGAAGGGGTTATGGGACAGAGCAAATCTAATAATATGCGATGGAATATCAGATAGTTTTACATCTTTTGATTTTTTAGTTTCTGCTTCATATTCTTTTTCAAGTTCAAAAAAAGCACTAGTTTGTTTGCCAAAACCAGAGGATAGCTCATATTCAAAGTTTTTCTTTTTTACTCCTAAGTCACTAAAAGATTGCACTTTTTTGAAATCTTTTGGAATTTTTTTATTGTAAAACACTGAACCAGTTTTATAAAAATCTGTTTTCTTAAATTCAGGTTTTAAAAACAAATTGAGTTGAACCAAATTAGCATCATCTTCATAAATTCCTGTATCCACAAGGGCTTTCTTCAATTCCGAAATGTAATGGTTATCTTCTTTGGTATGGTAATACAATTCTTCTAATATTTTCAAATCATTAGAAACATCATTGTCGAATTTGCGAGTAAATTTATCTTGTCCTTCTTCTAATGCAAAAGGAAAATACCTTGCACCGCGACCAATCAGCTGAGCTTCTGCAATAGTTATTTTTCCAGGACTACTACCTTTAGAGTCTCTCCCCTCGTAAAGCCGAACAATATCAAAAAGATTTAAGACATCCCAACCTTCATTCAATTTTTGAACCGCAAAGACGGCTCTTATAGGATTGTTTTCATCTTCAAGAGTGTTTAATCGAATTTGGTTAAGCTCAGCTTCTTTATCATTGTTTGCGCTTATACAATTTTCCTCTTTGAAAAGAAACTTAATTCTATCTGCAATAGTTTGATGCGAGATATTCTTTTTTTGAAAATATACAAAAGCTTTTTTAATAATTGGTAGATTTGACGTTGCTTCCAGATTTTTAATATGATTTTCGGTTAAATGTTCAATGAGTTTGTGGAACTTTTCTTTATTTTCTTCTGACTCTTTAATTGTATTTTTCGCTTTAAAAAGAATAACAGGTTTTAAATTAATATTATTTTCTATTGCTAATTCTTGCCTATAAATATTTAATATAAGGGCTTGGATAACACGCTCTTCTTCATCATAATATGAACGAATAAGATTTATTTCCTTTGAGTAACCATATCATCAATTTTGATTTCTCTTTTACATGGATGAAAGTCATCATCACATACTTCTCCGAAATCAACTATTTCTGAATTTTTAGGATTTACTATAATTGGATAAAAACAATTTTTAGCATCAGTTCTTAAACTTTCTCCACCCCAATTCCTTAAATTTGAAAATTCAATTTCGCTTTCATCGATTACCCTGTTACCAATTAACTTTTTACCTTCTGGGACAACGAAAAACGCGTATTCATGTGTATAAGAAAAATTTGTTCCTTGTATACCTCTTGGATTATGTACGATTGTTATGCAGTGAATTTCGTAGTCTTTAAAAAGCTCTTTAAGCATAACACCTAAGTGAGGTTGCTCATTCTCATCGATAGCTACAATTAAAACACCATCTTCTCGCAGTAACTTTTTGGCAATCTCTAATCTATTTTTCATAAAGGTAAGCCAAGTTGAACGCTTGAAATTATTGTTGTATGAAAAAGTATCTCCTAAGCCTCCCATATTGTAAGGCGGGTCTATGTAAATCAATTTCACCTTTCCCGCAAATTCTTCTTTCAGCGTATGTAAGGCTAAAAGGTTGTTGCCTTTTATAATCAGGTTGTCGGTTATGGTGCCGTTTTCGTTTCGGTTAAATTGGTCAAATGCTTTTTCTCCGTCTTTACCTATATGCTTAGCATTGGTCAAAACTTTTGGCTCTAAAAGCTGGGTAATTTCGTCTTGTGCTAAAATTTAATTAAAGAAAATTTCTTCTCGTTTGTCTTCTTCACGGCTTTGTCCGCCTTCCAAAATGCAGTCTTTAAATGGCCATACCAAAGCCACTTCATTGCGTTGTTTCAGATATTTGCCGTCAATGGTCAGTCCAACTTTGTTTTTGTATTGCGTGTAGCTATCGTTCAGGTAATTCTTTTGTTCCAAAAACTGTACAAACAAGTTTTGTTTAAAAACCAACGAATCTTTTATAGTTACAAAAAATCTTTCTTTCAAGTCTGCATTGTCGAGCAACAGTCCAATCAATTCTTCGTCAAAATTCTGTGCTTTGTTCAGGACTACCCATTTTTTAATTCGCCATCATCAGTGACAAAATTAGGCTCTTGTTTCAAAGTTTCTTCAAGTATTTCTAAAAGTTTCATTTTTTACCTCTATTATTAGCATAATTAGAAAGTTAATCATTATCAAAAAATATGATTTTATAATTTTTTAAAATTTTAGGTATAGGAAAAAGATATCTTTTTCAATTTTTTAAATCCTAGTGCAATTTTGTCTTTATAACAAATACTGCAGTACGCTCAAAAATTAATGTTTCATTATACAAAAACAGCTTAGCCCGTTACATATGCATATCCATTTTTTTTATTAAATCTTCATGTAATCGTTGACAATCTAAATTATTTAATCCTAATCGTTCTGCCTTATCTAAATTATTTAAGCTATTTGAATAATCTGAAAGTGCATAATAAGCAAGTGCTTTTCTATAATAAACATGACTTTGATATTCATTTACCTCCAATGATTCATCAAACGCATTCAATGCTCTTTCGTGTTCTCCTTTAACACTGTAGACAATACCAATATAATAATAAGATCTAAAATTTTTTGCATCATATTTTGTACTATTCTTAAAATCAGACAAGGCTGCATCATAATTACTCATGGCAAAATAGGCCATTCCACGATGTTTATAAATAACTGACAAAACAATAGCATTAGGTTCAGGTTTTGACATAATTATTAAAGTATAAATTTCAACAGCCTTTTGTAAATTACCAGCATTATGTGATTGAATTGCTTCAAGAATCATATCATCAATTGTTCCATGAACATATGGTGAAGGAGAAGAAATTGTATCAAATTTTTTCTGTTTTGATATTTCATGTTTTGGTAATAATTCATTTGAAAGTTCATCTGCCTTTTCATAAAAAGAAAAACGTCTATTGTCTAACTCTTTATTTAATTTATTTTGATAATCACGAATTTCTTGAAAAATAATATCTGCTATAGTTAAACTTGCATTCATTGAAGCTAATTTTCTTCGTAAAGGTAAATCAAACGGTGAAAACTCAGACTTGTAAACAAGTTCGTGTTCAACTTCCGCCCATGCATCTTGTAAAATTGTTCGTATTTGAATTTCACATACTAAACCTTCAGGAAGAACAATACCGGATTCTTTACTTGGAATAAGATATTCAGGGATTTCAATTAATATATGAACACTTTCATAGCCAAATTCTTTAAATGTTTGTTCTGCACCTTTTTTTTCAATTTCTAAAACCTTAAAATTTTCAATAATTTGTTTTTCAACAGTACCAATATCTTCTAAAAAAGGACATATTACACGGATTCCAATCATATCAGTTAATGCAACCAATTTTTGCTCAAAGGAAACAGGATTTAATCTAAGAAGTTTACGGTAATAGCTATCGAATTTTTTTACGCGCGTTTTAAATGTTGGCATAGAAATTAATCGAAGACATTCTTTTAACTTATTTTCAAGTCCCGCCAATAAAGCCTTAAAAATAGGTCTATACTCTTCATACGTTCGGCGTATATCATCTTTTGCAGGAAGTTGCTTATTCATAATAAAATATTATATCATAAAATTAATAAATTCACAAATTTTAATTATAAAAAAAGCGCCTCATTTCTGAAGCGCTGTAGACAAAACTATATCAATTATTTTGCATCAACTTTTGTGTCTGAAGAAGAATCTTCTTCCATTGAAAGTGATGATTTGAAACCATCTTCTTGAGCTAATTTTGCTTTTTCTAAGAAACGATTAACTTGTTTATCACCAAAACGTGCCATTTCATGATTTTGTTTTGCGGCTTCACGATCACCAACTATGCCCCAAAGGTCTTCATCGGCAATATCACGTTCAGTATGAAGAACAGCTTTATCATAAATAACTTTAACATCTTTGAAGTATCCGATAAAATCATCGCCGGCATGCATTGCATCACGAACAATTTGGAATCCTACAAATTTTACAAAAGGAAGTCCGCGTGGATAAATCGGTACAATGCGAATTTCACGTGTACGTACTTCATCAATATAAGCAGGATTTTTCCATTTAAGTTCTTTCCAGCCGTCAAATCCGAGATAACCCATGAAATATCTTCTTTCAATATTGTCAGTATCTTTTAATAAAACATACAATGCATGAGGGAAAAGCATACCTTGTGTTGTAACTGAAAGTGCTTTAATTGTTCCAACGTTTTTCACAACTCCATAACCACCCTCAAAGCGTGTAAATCCGCGTGATACATCTTCTTCAGCCGGTTCATATGCAATTTCACCTGAAGCATCTCCCACTACAACATTTCCATCTACAGTAACTGTACGAAGCGGTTCATAAGCAGGAATTTCAAAAGAAGGAATAATGCGTGCATTTGCATTAACATTCGGTGTAGGAAATACAATGCGAACACCCATAATGTTTTTTCCGGCAAACGGAAGATTTACAGGAAGAGGTTCTCCTCCCTTAACATTTGGTTTTTCAGTACGAACCGGAGCAGGAACAACAACTGATTTTGACATACTTAAAACATTACGTGCCGATGAGTTAAAAACAACTTCCCAGTTAGGAAGACTTAATGATGTTTTCATCAAATCTTTTTGTTCATCTGTGAATGTAGCTCCTGCAGTAGTACCAAAATCCATAACAGTACGTGCGTTTTGTGTGTACTTAACGTTACCTTCTGCATCTGTAACATCATCACCTTCTGCATCTTTTTCTGCAATGATGTCAGAATCCAACAATGTAAAATCAATAATGGTTGCTTCATCGGCAAATGCTAAACTTCCAATAAGCAACAATGCCATTACAACAAAAATGAAAGTCCTTTTCATTTATAGCTCCTTTTATACACGTGATGTAGCCCTGTTCTTATAGTATACGTAGTGTATGAAAATTTGTCAACCTTTTTTTTAAGGTTAATTTGCATTTCTCTCTTCGTATGCCCTTTTACCATCAATGTATATTTCTATTATATCAATGTTTCTAAAATTTTTAAAGATATTTTTTTTAAAAATTTCAGCACCATCCCAATATTTTGAGGCAAAATTATCCTGCACTAATATATCTTTCGATAAATTTACATATAAAACATCTTTTCGAATAAAACAACTTAAAAGTTTTGTACCGTGTGGAAAAATCGGTCTGAATCGCGGTTTTATGGGACCAAGTAATAATTCTTCAATGTATGCAGTAATTTTATCCGTAGTTTTTGCAACGGGAACATATCTTTTTTCAGAATATAAACCTAAGTTATCTATTTTTTCATAAAAAAATGTTCTGTGACTATTCGGATAATATAACTTAAAGAGAATAATTGAAAACAAAAATAAAACAAAAATTACAATGAGTAATATTAAATTTTTTGATGATATATTAATTTCAAATTTCATCTAATCAAAACCTCTTGATTTTTCAAAATGATAAACAAAAGCCTCTATACCATTATATATTCCATTTGCAACTTTACTCAAGTAGTTTTGGTCATTTAAAAGTTCTGCTTCATTTTTATTTGTCAAAAATCCTACTTCAACTAAAACACTTGGCATATTTGCATTGCGACACACAAACCACTCTTCTTCTTTTAATCCTCGTGACAAACTTTGCGTGCCAATTTCTTTTTCTAATGAATCTAAAATTAACTTAGCAATCAAAATGCTTTCAGTTGTAAATTCCTCTTCCATCATTGAGTTTAATATGGGCAACAATTCTTTTTCAACTCCGGAATCTTTATCAAGTACATCACGACGATATCCCGGACTTAAATACCAAACTTCATAACCATTGGCATTTTTATTAAATGCTGCATTAACATGAATTGACACATAAATTATTGCTTCATGTGGTTGTAGCTTTACATTATTTGCAATTTCAACACGTTGTTCCAATGTCATCGTTTTATCATCGGTGCGGGTCATTAAAATTTGTTTGTCAGGATATGCAACTTTTAATTTTGCATTTAAATTTTTGGCTACAGTTAATGTAATATCTTTTTCACGAATTGTTATTTTTTTTCCATTAAATGTATGTGTGGCCAAAGCTCCGGGGTCTTTACCTCCATGACCCGCATCAATCAAAATGGCACCAACGCGAAAATGTGTTTCAGGTGGTATCGTTTTAAAAAATTCTTCTGCAGTTAACATAAAGTTTTTCGAAACTAAAAGCAAACCATCTTTACGAATAGGTGCGTCTAAAATGGCTAGTTTTTGATAATCAAACATAAAAACAGATTCATTTGTACGAAAAGTAATACAATGCCCATTTTTTTCAAGGCTGCCACTTTCCGTTAAAGGATCAAAAAAAAATTTTGCACCTAGTTTTTTAGCAACATCAATTACATTTACATATATTACAGGTGTATTTTTTGATGCAAAATTTGAATCTGTTGAATTTTGTGAATAAATAATTTGAGTAATAAATAAAAAACTTACAAATAAAAACGTCTTTTTAAATAACTTATGATTATTTGTGAACATTTTTTTATTAAACAATATATAACCCGCCTTGAATGCCGCCACGTAAAAACGCTTTCCAAAAATCTTTTTCCGCTATCTCTTTTTTCGTATTATTTTTAACACAATTATAATTTAAAATAATTTTACAAAATTGCTCAAAAGCAAATTCTAAAGTTTTTCCATTCCAATCTTTTAAATGTTTGTAACTTTTTAAAAACTTAGGTAATCCATCATTAAAGCCGGAAGGTAATCCGTCTGAAAAACACAATTTGCCCGACATTTTTTCTATCTCTTTTACAATTTTTGCAAAATCATCCGAAGAATCGTAATAAGCACTGCATGGATAGTCAGTTGAAAGTGGTTGTGTTAAAAAATTTTCAGTTTCCGTATTATTTTTTTCAAGTAAAATTGTAATTTTTTTTACAGCTTCTTCACTAGCAAAACAAGCACTTTCACGTGTTTTTCCTTGAGAAATAACATTGCCACATTTTTCAACATTATTTTGAGGAAATACAACTTTATCTGCGACTTTTGAACGAACAAAAACTTGTTTAATATTTTCAATTTTTTCAGCTTCAGATAATCCTAAGATTTCTTTTACTACACCTGGAATTGAAATCCATGCTCTTTCTGCACTAAAAGCATTACATGGCACAAAATCTAGAAATAAATCTAAAGTAGGTTTCATACCTAAAGCTATACGTAATAATTGTTCGGTTAGATCAATTCCGCTTGCATATGGATATGTCCAACCGGACATATAACCACCGGAAAGACGTGCAGCAATTTCACCAATCATTGGTCCATTTTTAGTAAGCTTTAAATCTCCTTTTGCAGCTCCACAAGTAAGTCCTAATGATTTTACACCTAATTTAAATGTATAAATTAATTTTTCAATATCTTCGCCACCATAAGCGGTTGGCATTGTATGTCCCATTTCAATAAAATACGGCGGATAAAATATATGTCTATCTGCAAAACCTGTTATTATAATTTTTCCATTATATACGATGGAATCAACAGAAAATTCCGGTCCGTCCATATATTCTTCTAAAATTGCAGTTTTTGTTCTAGAAAAATTAATTGCTTCTTTTAGTGCTTGAATTAGTTCTTGTGCGGAAAAAACCATTTTGCATCCACGACCACCCATATTATCAACGGGTTTAACAACTAAAGGAAAATTTTTTTCTGAAAAACCGAATTTTTCAAGAAATCTTTCTGATGATAATGCATAAAAACTATCCAAGTCATTTTTGTCTATTTTTGCAAATTTAGGAGATGGCACATCCGATAATGCAAAGCAGGAGCGCATTCTTGTTTTGTCGCTGGCATTTAATGCAGCTTCTAAACTATGTCCCGGTAAATCCAAGCTTTGTGCGACAGCGGCCACACTAGCAGAAAAATCCGTTCCTGCAGTGAACACACCGTCTATGCCTGTTGTATTTTTCATTTTATGAGCTAATGTAATTAATCCATCAACATCTTTTAAATCAACGTGTGCAAAAACATCGGCTAAATTTTTACAAAATGCATTTTCACTTCCATCTGCCAAAGTAATATGACAGTTTAATTTTCGAGCGGCTTCTATGGCGGGCATTTGCATTAATCCGCCACCTAGCATTAGTAAATATTTATTCATTTATATCCTTAGTTTTTATACAATAAATTTCACATGTATCACCCATTTTAAATAATTGACTAAATAAATTCAATATTGCCATAACAAAAGAGTTGTTTTTTGCTTTTTCCGAGATTGGTAAACGCTCAGGATGATGGCCTGTAGAAACAATTTTTTTTACTTTAAATCCATATTTTTTTAAAATCATTGCACTGCGTGATGGCTCCCATAAAGTAAAATGATCACCTGGACTTTGTGTAAAAAATTTTTCTTTATCAAATTTTGCAGAAATACCGGAAGCTGATGGTGTTGAAAAAGCAAAAAAACCACCTATAGGAAGTAATTCGTTCACTTTTCGTAAAACAGCATCTAAGTTTGAAAAATGTTCTATTACAAACCACATTGTAATCACGTCAAATAATTTAATACCAAATTCTTTATCGACATTAACTTTTGGAAAATTACGACAAACGGCAGGTATTTTTAATTCTTTATTTACATATTCAACAGGGTCGGAAG